>JAISIT010000125.1 GCA_031261915.1 Candidatus Methanoflexus mossambicus | reverse complement strand
TTTATATTTTTTTTATATTTTTTTTATATTTTTTTTATATTTTTTTTATATTTTTTTTTAAATAAAACAATAATGAAATAGTATAAAAAGTGAATAAAAATAATTTAAAAATTGATTTTTTTATCATATTTAATTAAAAATACTTAAGATAATATGTATGCAGATACTAAAATAGCTATTCCAATATTTAAAAAGAAAAAAGAAGATATTTTAAGATTAGCTTCAGATTATATTGATAAAGGTGTTGATATTCTTGAACTTAGAATAGATGCTATGAATAATCCAAAACCTAATGAAGTTAAATCTATTATTGAAAATATTGGATTTCCTACAATAGCTACAAATAGAATTAAAACTGAAGGGGGTCATTTTAATGGTAGTGAAGATGAAAGAATAGCTATTTTAGAAAAATGTGGTGAAGTTTGTGAATATGTTGATGTTGAATTAGCTACCAACCGAAAATTAATTGATTCTATTGTAGAAACTGGGGTAAAGACTATTATATCCTATCATGATTTTAATAAAACACCAAATATTGATGATATGTTGGATATTGTTAAGAAAGAGATGAAAATAGGGGATATTGCTAAAATAGCTGTCATGCCACAAAGTTTAGAAGATACAATTAATATTTTAGCTATTCTTTCACGATGTAAAAACACAATAGCTATTTCTATGGGTGATATGGGTAGTTATACTCGAGTTATTGCTTCTAAGTTTAATGCCCCAATAACTTTTGCTGCCAGTGATGATGTTACTGCTCCTGGCCAAATTGACTTTGAAACTATGAAACAAGTTATGAATTTAGATTTAATGAATACTGAAGATTTATTTGCAGATGGTTATTGATTTTTAATTGTGATAATTTGTTGAAATTTAGTATCAAAACTTCAAAAATCAATAATTTTAATTACTATAAGTTGAACAAATATAATATACTGTTTTATATATAATTAATAAAATCATTATTTTAATTATAATTACATATATTTATTAATTATAATTTTTTTTGATTTAATAATTTAAAATTTTTTGATTTAATAATTTAAAATATATTTAAATTTAATTTTATCAATTTATAATATGTATTTCTAATTTTAAAGTCTTAGGGAATAATATGATTAATGGAATTTCATTATTTGCAAATGTTGGAATAGATGAAACATATTTTAAAGAAAATGGAGTGAATATTGTAGCTTCAAATGAATTAATTTCTAAACGATGTGATTTTTATTCACATTTATATCCTGAAGTTGAAATGATATGTGGAGATATTTCAAACTCTTCTATTTTTAATAAAATGGTTGAATTATATCAAAATAATAATTGTAAATTTTTAATTTCCACTCCACCTTGTCAAGGAATGAGTCAAGCTGGAAAAATGGATGAAAATGATGAAAGAAATTTACTTATTATTTATACTATTGAATTTATTAAAAAAACACTTCCAGAAAATATAATAATTGAAAATGTGCCTCAAATATTGAATTTTTCAATCAAAATTAATAATAAAATTGTAAAAATAATTGAATATATAAAAAAAGAATTAAAACCTTTAGGATATTTTATTAACTATCGAGTTCTTGATGCTTGTGATTATGAAACTCCTCAAAATCGTAAAAGAGCAGTATTTTTAATTTCTAAAATATCTAAATGGAAATTCCCAAAAAAATCTAAAATAATAACAGTTAAAGAAGCTATTGGTGATTTACCATCTCTTGAAAGTGATGAAAAATCTATTATTCCTAATCATTTTGCAAAAAAACATAATAATAGGCATATAACATGGATGAAACATACTCCAACGGGGAAAACTGCATTTGACAATGAAATTCATTATCCTCAAAAAGATGGAAGAAAAATTAAAGGGTATAGGACTACATATAAACGAATAAGTTGGGATAAACCTGCTCCAACAATTACTATGTGTAATGGATCTGTATCTTCACAAAATAATGTTCATCCTGGTAGGAAATTAGACGATGGAACTTATTCTGATGCAAGGGTTTTAACAATTTTAGAGTTGTTAAGATTAACTGGACTACCTGATGATTGGAATATTCCTGAATGGGCAAGTGAAAACTTTATTCGTCAAGTTATAGGAGAATCATTTCCTCCAAAATTCGCAACAAAACTTTTAGAAACAATGCCAAAGGAAGTTAATCAATGACAAATTTTAAAGATATTCCTGACGATGGGTATTTTTGGCAAGCTCCAGGAAATGGAAGACCTTTTGATTCTAAATTAAATGATTGGAAATCAGGAGATATGTCTTCAAGAACAATTGGTGTGTTGAAATTTCTTGAAACTAAAGGATCAATTTCTAAATCATTATTTGAAGAGAAAATAGGGGAATATTTAGATGAAAATTTTGCTCATGAAGAAAATAAATCTCTTAAAACCCATTTTTATAGACCTCTTGAATTTATTGGGTTTATTAGAAATATTGGGGATACTGTTAGTATATCTACAAGAGGGAAAAATTTTCTTAAAGAAATAGAAGCTGAAAACTATGATAAAGCATTAAAATTTTTTATTCTTCAATTATTAGAAACAAAATATCCAAATTCTGCAACAAAAAATGTTAAATTATCTTTGTTTCCATTTAGTATTTTATTTAAAATGTTGTTAAACAAACCAATCAATAAAAAGTTATTTGAAAATAGAATACCTTTTATAAATTCTCTTGATGATGTAAATAACTTTTATTCTAATGTTTATGATAATTCTTTAATAAAACATTCTCATAAAAAGTTTAATTCATGGGTAATAAGTTCATTGATTGTTTTAGGAATTTTAGAGAGAGATAATAAAAAAATATGGGTTGGAGAGAAGTATAAATCATTTATTAAAAATTTTTTAAATAATGTTAGCTATGAAGATTTGTTTTTTTCAAATGAAGAGGAAATAAATTGTAAAAAAGAAAGAATTTTGAAATTTAAAAGAGATAAAAAAATAGTAGATAATGTATTAAGTGAATGTAATTATAAATGTTTTATAAATTCAGAGCATATTACATTTCCAACTAATGATAAAAAGAATTATGTTGAGGGTCATCATGTAATTCCTCTTCGTTATAGTGATAGTTTTGATAACTCTTTAGATTGTAAGGATAATATTATTCCATTGTGTCCTAATTGCCATAAAGAAATCCATTTTGCAATTGATGAGAATAAAAGCATTATTTTGGAAAAGATATTCCAAAGGAATTTGAAATTAAAAACATTTAATATAGAAATTGATGATTTAAAAGAATATTATTTTAAATAACTATTAAATTTCTGTATTTTTAATGTTTTTATTTGTAGTTACTATTATTTTAATATTTATTTTGTATTTTTTTTTTATTATTTTTATTTTTATTTTTATTTAATGGTGTAAGAGTATTATGGGTTTTTATAATAAAAAATTTTTAATTCCATTTATTATACTTTTAATAATTATTGTTTCTGGTCTTATTTTATTTTCTGATGATGTGACTATAAATATTTATTTAAATGGAACTAATTCAAGTGTTAATTCACAATCTATTCCTTTTTTGCATGATAATGCTAATTTAAATAATGAGATTTTATATTTTATAAATTCTGATAAAAATGACTTAAATTCTAATATTGATACAGTTAAGGGAAATATTTCATTAATAGCTAAAAATTATGGTTTTAATGATATTAATATTAATTTAAAATCGCAATTTGGTGAAAATGTTTTACCTATGATGATTGTTGTTAGTGGAAGATCTATGATGCCAACAATCCATGATGGGGAGAATATTATTGTTGAAAAAACTAAAAATATTCATGTAAATGATATTGTTGTTGTTAATGATAATGAATATGGTCTTATTATTAAAAGAGTTGGAGCTATTAACGATAATCAAGTTTATCTTATCTCTGATAATGTTCAAGAAACTTTAATAGAAAATGGAGTTCCTGTTACTTATGTGGGTCTTAGAAAATGGACTAATATTAATAATATTATTGGTATAGCACGAATTTTTAATGTTAATGTTAATTGACTAGGTTATTTTTAATTTTGTTATATTTTTTAAGAGTTAATTTTTATTTTTAATTTTTTATATTGACATTTATATTTTTATTTTACTAATAATTTTTAGGTAAACCAAAAATTTATATATCTTAATATTTAAAATATTAATTATTATTTTTTATAATTATTTATAATATTCAACTAATTTATTTTAATATATTTAAATAATATATAACTCCTTTAATAAATTATATGCAATATGTAAATAGTTTTATGCTTGTTAAATAGGAATAAGATATTAAATTATTAATTTTAAGCTATTTTAAGTTATTGATTTTAAGTTATTGATTTTTATGAATAAAAAAAATTTAAGTGAAAATATTGAGGAGTATTTAGAAGTTTTATATAAATATGGGGATAAAGATAACTTTGTTTCCACAACTAAAATTTCGCAATCATTAAAAATAGCTCCAGGTAGTGTTACACAAATGCTTAAAAAACTTGAAAACAAGGGATATGTTTTTTATGAAGCTTATAAAGGAGCTAAATTATCAAATAAAGGATTTAAAATCGCTAAAAAAATCACAAGGAAACATAGAATACTTGAAAAATTCTTATCAGATGTTTTAAATATTAAAGAAGAGAATATCCATCAACAAGCATGTGACATGGAACATTCATTATCTGATGAAGCTGAAAGAGCTATTTGTCATTTACTTGAACATCCAGATTTTTCTCCTAATAAAAAACCTATTCCTGCATGTGATTTTGATTATAATAGCTGCCAAGATTGCATTGGGGATGAACATAAGGATATTAATGAAATAGGACTTAGATCCACTAATTTAATATCTGTTGCGCAATTACGTAGTAATGAAAAAGGAGAAGTTTCATTTATACGTGGAGATGAGTCAATTTTAAGAGAATTAATAGCTAAAGGTATAGCTATTGGGACTGTTATTTCATTTATTGGTTTTAATATTGATTCTAATCAAGAAAATGATAATTTTAATCAAAAAAACGATGATTTGGATACTGAAATTATTACTAATGATTTAAACATTATTGTAAACAATACAAAAGTTAATTTGTCTAAAGATTTAGCAAATAATGTTTTTGTTAAAGTTATAACGAAATAATATTATTTAACTATTATTATTTTTATTATTTTTATTATTTTTATTATTTTTATTATTTTTATTATTATTTTTATTATTATTTTTATTATTATTTTTATTTTTATTTTTATTTTTATTATTATTTTTATTATTATTATTATTTTTATTATTATTGATAAATATAATTATGAATTTTTTTGTGATATTATGGACGAAATTACAATTATTTCATGGAATGTTAATGGAATACGTGCTGTTTCTAAAAAAGGATTTTTAGAATGGATGAATAATAAACCTGGAGATATTGTAGCTATTCAAGAAACAAAAGCGCATAAAGAACAATTATCTGATGAAATACTAAACATTAATGATTATGAAAGCTTTTTTTCCTCAGCTATTCGTAAAGGTTATAGTGGTGTGGCAACATACACGGATATTAAACCTAAAAAAGTATTAAAAGGTTTTGATATTAAAAAATTCGATGATGAAGGGCGAATTATTCAATTAAATTTTGATAAATTCATTTTACTTAATATTTACTATCCTAATGGTGGTATGAGTGATGAAAGATTACAATATAAAATGGATTTCTATGACGGCTTTTTAGATTATGCTAATAAGCTTAAAAATGAAGGAAATAATCTTGTTATTTGTGGAGATTTTAACACAGCACATAAAGAGATTGATCTTGCACGACCTAAACAAAATGAGGATGTTTCTGGATTTTTACCAATAGAAAGAGAATGGATGGATAAATTCATTGAAAATGGCTATGTAGATACATTTAGAGAATTTAATAAAGACGGAGAAAATTATACTTGGTGGAGTTATAGGACAAAAGCAAGAAATAGAAATGTTGGATGGAGATTAGATTATTTCTTTGTAAATGAAGAATTCAAAGATGATGTGATTGATTCTTATATCTTATCTGATGTTTTAGGTTCAGATCATTGTCCAATAGCTATTAAATTAAAAATTTAAACAATTTAATATATGATTTTAATAAAACTTTTAGAAAAATAGAAAAACAAGATTAAAGTAAAAATATGTATAAGACTATAGATATATGTGCTGGTATTGGTGGTATTCGAAGAGGATTTGAGCTTACTGGTAAAGTTCGGAATGTTTTGTCTGCTGAAAATGATAAATATGCTTGTAAAACTTATAAACATTTATATAATGAAGATCCTACTAACGATATAACTACTCCAGAGTTTAAATCTCTTGTTTTGGAAACTGAATATGATATAATGCTTGCTGGTTTTCCTTGTCAGGCATTTAGTGCTGTGGGTAAGAAAGAGGGATTTAAAGATAGTCTTCGTGGAACTATTTTCTTTCATATTGCTGAGATTATTGAATCTACTCGTCCTAAAGCATTTTTACTTGAAAATGTTGAAGGTTTAATTACCCATAAAAAAGGAGAAACTTTTAAAACAATTATTGACACTCTTGCGAATAAATTAAATTATCATATTATTGGTATTGGAAAACAAACGGATTTAAATGGAAATATAGTCGTTGATAATTTTAATAAAAATGATATTGTTTTAAATGCTAAGAATTTTGGTCTTCCACAAAATAGACCTCGTGTTTATATTGTTGGTTTTGATAAACAAAGGTATAATGGTAAATTAAAAAATATTAAATTCACTAAATTGCCACAAAAAAGAGATGACATTATTTACAATGATTTAAATGATATTTTAGATTTTAATGTTGATGCAAAATATTATTTATCTCAAGGATATTTAGATACATTAAAAAAACATAAAGCAAAACAAGGCGCTAAAGGAAATGGTTTTGGATATAAAATTGTTAATGAAATAGGCATTAAAAACCCAATATCTAATGCGATTTTAGCTACTGGTGGTTCTGGTAAGGAAAGAAACTTAGTTTACGATCCACAAGAAGAAATAGCTGGAAAAACTGTTAAAGGTAAAAAAACTCCAATAAATAATGAAGGAGTTCGATTAATGAAGCCAGAAGAATGGGCTAAACTTCAAGGATTTCTTGGCTATGGATTCATAGGAAATAAGGAAGATAAATTCTCATTTCCTGAAAATATTAGCAATACTCAAAAGTATAAACAATTAGGCAATTCTGTAGCTATTCCAGTTATAGAAGAAATAGCTAAAGAAATAATAAAAACATTAGATGAATTGGAGGGAGAAAATGACACAGTGGAAATTTAATAAAGGAGAATGGAGTGAAGCTTATTGTTTTTGTAAGCTTTTAGGTGAAAAAAGTTTATGCTGGAGATGAGAATTTAAGAAAAATTGAAAATGAATATTATCCAATTTTAAAAATACTTAAAAATGAGATTAATAAATACTTTTCAAACAACAACGAGTTAGATCTAATTGAAATAACTGATTTAAATGGTAATATTGAAAAATTTCATTTTCAATTAAATCAGAACTTGGAAATAAGCCAACAATTTTAAATGCTTCAAAAGCTACCAATTTTATATATCAACTTGATGGATTTGATGATTTTGAAACTGAAAATATTATGAAAATTACTAAACAAACTGATAAAAAATGGCTTAAAATTAGAATTGCAAATATTTTAGAACTTGTTGAGCGGAAAAATTATGATTTAAAATTTATTAAAGCTGAAAATACTCAATTTGAAAATAATTTAAAATTAATAGATAGCAAATTACCCTATTTAATTAGTGAGCTATTATTATACTTTTATAGTCATGAAAAAGTATCAGATATTAAATCTTTAACACAATATCTATCAGAACTTAATCCATTAGAAATAGATGAGAATCAAAAGTTTTTATTTTATAAAAAGAATATTATTGAACTTATTAAAGCATCTACATTTTATATGATGCCCACAAAACCATGGAATGGTAATTATGATGTTGATGGAGGAATTTTAACAGTTTTAAAGAATGGTAATGTCCTCTCCATCATATTTTTTATAATAAAAAAACAACTTGATGAATATTTATTTAACAATACAAAGTTAGAAACACCAAGCTCAACAAGATACAAAATGGGAGATATTTACAAAGAAGATAAAGATTATTATTTCAAGCTAAATTTACAAATAAGAATGAAATAAATTCTCATTCAAATAAATTTATTTTGGAAAGTGTTAATTAATATTATTATTTTTATTAATATTATTATTTTTATTAATATTATTATTTTTATTAATATTATTATTGATATTGGTGGTATTATTTTTTAATAATATATCTTTTTTAATTCTTTTTAATTCTTTTTTTAACAATATCAGATCCACAAATTTCACAATCATTGTATGGATAATCATTAGGATATTCTTTTTTACAACCTTTACATATATTTTTCCAATTGTAAATTTGATTAATTCCTTCAGTTAAAATAGATTTAAATGGAATATTTAATATTTTTAATGTGTTTTGAATTGTATAATCATCTGTTATCACGATTGGGTTTTTATTTTCTAATTTAAATTCTAATGCCAATGATAATAGATTTATATCTGGAATAGATAGTCTAAGATTATCTCCAGAAACAGAAATACTTTCTTTAAGCTTATTTTTATATTCTTCTTTTACATCAACAATAGCTATTTTTTCATTATTAATAGCTTCTTCAAAGGTTAATTTTGATTTTAAGTCTTTTATTTCTTCAGTAATTTCAGGAACTGTAAAATTATTATCGGAAATTGGTTTAAATCCATTTATAAATCCAGAAGCATCTATTATGTAACTAATATTTGTATTACTTGTATTACTTGTATTATTTTTATTAAATTTAATATTTTTTGTTTTCATTTATTTTACTTATATATTTTTAATTATATAAAATTATTTAAATTGTAATATTTTAAATTGTAATATTTTAAATTATATAAAATTATTTAAATTGTAATCATATAAAAGAAAAGTTTTTATAGTTTTAAATACAATAATAAAATACAATAATATAATAAATATTTAAATATATAAATTAGAAAAAGTAATAATTCTTATAAACATATATTAAAATTCAAAAGTTAGGGAGTTAAATGTCTATAAATCTTAATAAAAAATCTTTATTTGTGATTATAATTTTGTTTGTAATTATCATTTTCATATCTTTTATATCTTTCATGTCCAATGATATTGATAATGAATATAATCATCAATATATTAAAGAAATAGCAAAATTGCCTATAGGGAGCACTGTATTTGCTGGAGAAACTGTTGTTGATTTAAATTCAATGAAATATCCAGTTTTTGGGCATTTTGATTATCTTCTTCATGAAATAAAAACTTATGATGTTTTAGGTTTTCTAACAGCTATTGTTTCTGGAACTGTTTCTGTCCCTGTTTCCCAGATTTCTGAAAGTGGAATAGATTCAAATGGAATAGCTATTAGTTTTAATGATGATTCTCCAGGAGTTTTAGTTTTTGAAAATAATAAATTATCAGTTAAATATCCAAAAAATTTCCTTTGGGCTGAATCTGTGCCTTATACTTATGCGGTTAAAACAAAAGATGGATTAGCTATTGTTGCAAATAATACAACTATTAAAACCATTAATGGAAATCAAATCAATAATGATACGGTGTATCATGGTCTTGTATCTGCTGAGGATATTTCTAAATGGTATAATAAAACATCTATTGGAAATGATATGGTTATTGGATATGCATTAGATAACTTTTCTGATAATCGTTCTTTAGTTGTTCCTGAAAAGATTAAAGAATATTTTGGCGAAGATGTTTTAAATTATGTTGATTCCTATCCATCTAATCGTCCTATACTTGTTTATGCTAATAATTATTCTGAAGAAATTTTAACAGAATCTGTAAGTGTTTTAGGTTCTTATCCTCAATATGGGGATGCTGGAAGGGAATTTAATGCAAGACAGTTTGTTAAATCTTGGAATGGAACCATAATCCCTCCAGATACTTATGCTTCTGGAAATACAAAATATCGATTCACTTTTTTAAATGATAAACATGCATCTGGTGGTGCTGCTTCCCATGGAGTATGTCCTCCTGCAAGATCTTTAAGAGGAGCAGTAATCGCAGCTGGTTTTCCACTTCCTCAAGGTATGAATGGTGGTCATGAAGCAGTTAACTATAATGTTGCTCCAAGCACCGGAATTTTAGTTTACAATCCTAATGATTTCCCAATTTTAATAAAAATGTGGACTGAAGGTGGAGGACCAGGTATGAGGATACATACTCAAACAATTAAATTAGCTCCTAATTAAAAGTGATAATAATATTTTTTTATTAATTTTTTAATATTCCTTTTATATTTGGTATGTTAATATTTTTATAATTTTTAACCAAATATTTATATACTGATAAAATACATATTGTTAATATATTTTTAATTAATCGTTTTTATTAACTTAATTTATATATTGAATATACAATTATAAGTTTTTTTAAATATTATATTCAATATTTAAGTATTATATTCATATTTAAGTATTATATTCAATTTTTAAATATTATATTTAAACGTATATTCAAATATTTTTTTTAATTCGAATATTTTTAAAGTTAAATGATTTTTTTTAATCTGGAAAGTGTAAATAATGAGTGTTGTAAAAATTATTTCTTGGAATTTAAATGGAATTAGAACTAGATTTAAAAACAAACAATTAGATAAAGTATTAGATGTAAATCCTGACATATTACTCTTTCAAGAAACTAAAGCAAACTATTCTCAATTAGATACTAAATTAAAAGAAAAAATGGAGGAATATAAATCATATTTTTCAAAAGATTTAGAATCTAAAAGTGGAGGAATAGCTACATATACAAAAAAAACTCCTAAAATTGTTACAAAATTCCTAAAAACTCCAGATAAAATATTCATTGGAAGAATTTTAAACATACAATATGATAATTTTAATTTAATTCAAATTCATGCTCCGACAGCAGTAACAGAGTCTAAAACTAAAATAGTTTTAATTGAAAGTTTAATTAAATATTTAAAAACTATTGATTCTAAAAAAACAATTATTGCTGGTGATTTTGCTATTAGTAACACAATTAAAGATATTGAAAAATCTGAACTTCAAAAAGCTAAAGAAAGTGAATTTAAGAAACAAGCAAAACTTATTGATGAATTAAAATCTATTGGCTTTGTTGATACCTTTAGAAAATTAAATGAAGATTCTGAGGAATATTCATTATTTAAATCTAAAAATGCAAAAGAAAACAATATCGGCTCCCGTGTTGATTATTTCTTTGTATCCGAAGACTTAAAAGAAAACATAAAATCATCCTCAATTTGTTCAAATGTCGAAGGATCAAAACATCTTCCAATACAATTAGAAATTGAATTATAGCTATTTTTTTATATTTTTTTATATTTTTTTATATTTTTTTATATTTTCTTATATTTTCTTATAATTCTTGAATTGGTTTTTTATATTCTATTTTACTTTTTTTATTTTATTCTACTTTTTAAATTGTTTATTTTATATTTTAATATTAGATCTATATCTTTTTTTCTTTTTATCTTCAATTTAATATATGTTCTATGTTTTGTAATATATTGAATTATTATTTCTTTTTTTATAAAAAATTTGATTTCATTTTTAATATATTTACATGAATATATACAAATAATACGATTTTAAGTGACAAATAACAGTTTAAATTTAAAAAATTTTTATTGTAATTTAAAAAATTTAACTAAGTTTGAAACACAACTAAATTATTAATACAAAAAAATATAAATATTATAAGTATTATAAATAAATACCAGGATAATACTATAAATAAATATTAAATAATTTAACAATATATTTTAACAAATAGCTTAAAACAAAAATGGAAGTTATTAAAATGAATGAAAAACCTAAAAAATTACCATTCGGAGTATCAACATTTTCAGAAATGATAGAAGACGATTATATTTATGTTGATAAAACTAAAATACTATACAATTTAACTGAATCTGGAAAAAAGTATTTTTTATCTCGCCCTCGTCGTTTTGGTAAAAGTTTACTTATTAGCACTTTAAAAGAGTTGTTTGAAGGAAATAAAAAGCTTTTTAAAGGTTTATATATTTATGATAAGTGGGATTGGAGCCAAAACTATCCTGTTTTGAATATGGATATGAGTGGTCGTGTTGTTAGGAGCCCTGAAAGGTTTGAGGCATCATTAAATACTTTAATTGATACAATAGCTAAAAAAGAAGATATTGAATTGCTTGGAAATGAAGTTAAAGATAAATTTGGTCAGTTAATAGAAAATATAAGTGAAAAACATGGAAAAAAAGTTGTAGTCTTAGTTGATGAGTATGATTTTCCAATTATAGATAATATGAGTAATCTTGATATTGCAGAAGCCAATAGGGAGACTTTAAGTGATTTTTATCAAGTATTGAAAACTTATGATGAGTATATTCGGTTTATTTTTTTAACGGGTGTGTCTAAGTTTGTTAAAACCAGTGTATTTTCTAAGTTGAATCATTTGGATGATATAAGTATAGATTCCAGATATTCTAGTATTTGTGGATACAGGGAAGAAGATTTAAAGGAACATTTTAGTTATTACATTAAAAATTTAAGTGAAAGTCAGAAAATTACTTATGATGATGCTATTAAAAGGATAAAAAAGTGTTATGATGGTTATTCTTGGGATGGCAAGCATTTTTTGTATAATCCGTCTTCTATAATTAGCACTTTGAGTAAAAATAAGTTTGCTAACTATTGGTTTAATACTGGAACTCCGACTTTCTTAATGGATCTTATAAAAAGAGATGCTATAGATTTAGGTGTTTTTATGAGTTCTGAGTTATATTTTAAGGATGAATTTCCGACTTGGGATTTAAATAATATTAATTTTACTACTGCTCTCTTGCAAACAGGATATTTAACTATTAAGAGTAATACTAAAGCTATAACTGGTGAAGA
>JAISIT010000076.1 GCA_031261915.1 Candidatus Methanoflexus mossambicus | reverse complement strand
TAAAATTATAAATTCTAATTTTAATAATAACTCTGCAACTGGTAATGGTGGGGCTATTTATAATTATGGTCATAATTTTAGTATTAATGGTTCTAATTTTAATAATAACTCTGCTGATGAGGATGGTGGAGCTATTTATAATTCTGGTGGCAGTGGTTTTAGTATTAATGGTTCTAATTTTAATAATAATTCTGCTGATGAGGATGGTGGAGCTATTTCTATTTATAGTAGTAGTGGTTTTAGTGTTAGTGGTTCTAATTTTAATGATAACTTTGCAACTACTAATGGTGGAGCTATTTCTCTTTATATTGGTAGTGGTTTTAGTGATAGTGGTTCTAATTTTAATGATAACTTTGCAACTGCTAATGGTGGAGCTATTTATAATTATTTTGCTGGTGTTTTTAGTGTAAATGGTTCTGATTTTAATAATAACTCTGCTGCTTATGGTGGTGGAATTTATACTTCTGGTTTTAATTCTAATATTATGAATTCTAATTTTACAAATAATAGTCAAGCTATTAGTTTAAACACCATTGTATACATGATTGATGGTAATAATATCGTTGATAATGGTATTGGTATACAATTCTCTTATGATAATAGTGTTTATGTTATTCCAATAGATGAATTAAATAAAAATCAAACTTTATTTGAAAATAATAGCTATTCCTTTGGTATTAGTGGAAATAATACTAATTATACTTTTGATGGACTTGCTTTTAATGGTAGTCGTCTTGGTTTTATTGTATTTGCTAATAGTAGTGGTAATATATTAAATAATGTTAGTTTTAATGGTCTTAATAGTGCTGCTGTTGTTTTTGATAAAATTTCAGTCAATGATACTCTTATTAACTCTAATATTAGTGCTTGTCCAGTAGCTATTATTGTTATGGCAAATAATTCTAATATTACTGGTAATAATATAATTAGTAATGGTCTTGGTGTTAATATTACTTCTACTGCCAATGGTGTTGTTATTAATTTTAATCGTTTTGTAAATGATAGTTTATATCAAGCTGGAAATCTTGGTCGTGTGGCTAATCCTTATGTTATTGTTGATGCTGGTGCTGGAGTTGGTGGTGATGCTGGTGGTGATGCTGGTTCTGGTGATGCTGGTGGTGTTGGTGTTAGTGATATTAATCTTAATTCTAATTGGTGGGGTCAAAATAACATTTCTGGATTAATAGCTGGTGGTTCTTATGTTTTAGAGGATTACTTTGTTTTACTTGTCTATTCCAATGAAAGTGATTTTGTTACTTCATTTAATCTTACTCGTAAAGCTTATGCTGGTAATTATACTTTCTATTTTGTTCTTGCTTTAAATACAAGTAATTCATCAGATAATATTTTCAATAACACTGTTGATCTTCTCCCTAACTTCCTGATTAATATTACACTTAGCAATGGTAATAGTGTTGAATTTAATACACGCTCTCAAAGCTATTTTGTTTCTGATTCAATGCTTTTAAATTCAAATGATATTTGGATTAATGCTGTTGGAGATAATGAAGATTTCCGTCTTAGTTTAACTAGTTTTTCTGCAAATATCTCCATAGTAAAAACTGTAAATGTAATTGGAGGTATTGAAGGTATTAATGGTGGTGCTGAAGTAAACTATGGGGATTATGTAAATTACACAATTAATATTACAAATAATGATGGTGATACTGCTAATGTAACAATTAGAGATATTTATGATGACAGATTAGTATTTATCGATGTAATAGATGAAAATGGTGTCAGCTACACTGAAAGCATTGAAAGTATTGAAAGTATTGAAGGTATTAAAGGTATTGAAGGTAAAGGTATTAAAGGTATTGGAGGTATTGGAGGTATTGAAAATGGATTTGTAGGAACTTGGAATAATGATACAAAATCATGGACGCTAACAAACCTTGCAAAAGGTGAATCTAGAGCTATTACCTTAATATTCTTGGTTAACGGCACAGGATACATTACAAATACTGGGCAAATAACCAAAACCACAGTAGAAAATAATGGAACAACTAATAGCTCAGTAACCATATTATCAAAAGGTTCAGAAAATATTACAGCTATTAAAAGAGCTTTAAATACCACAGCAAAACTCTACGACAATGTAACCTACGAAATCATAATTACCAACAACGGTAACCACACAGCCGACTTCAATGTAACTGATTACTTCCATCCTACTGATTTAATCTTTGTAGAAGACAGTGCCATAGTCTATAGCAACAGTGACGGTAGTGCAATAGTAAAATTCAATAAAGAAACACTCAGATGGGAAATATCACATCTTGCTGCTGCTCAACAAGTCATATTACACATAAACTTCACAACTAATGCCACAGGAATCATAACCAACCACATAAGTGTAAATAGCCCAAGTAACAACAAAACTACAACTGATGAAACCAATATCACAGTCAATGGAATAGAGAATATTACTGTTACAAAGACTGTTAATGTTAATATGGCATTAATTGGAGATAGTTTAACTTATAATATCGTTGTTACTAATATTGGTAGTCATAGTGGTGATTTCAAGGTTAGTGATTACTTTAATCCTTGGGATTTAGTGTTTAATGGTTGGTCTGGTGATATTACTATTGGTGATATTACTATTGGTGATATTATTACTGGTGATGTTAGTAGTGGTAATACTACTGTTACTTATATGGGTAATAATAGCTGGATTGTTATGGATCTTGGTGTAGGTGAGTCTGTTGGCTTTAATGTTAGTTATATTGTGAATGCTACGGGTATTGTTACTAATAATGTTCGTGTTAGTAGTTGGAAGGATATAATACTTAATGATACTAATGTGTCTATATTGGTGTTTGGTTTTGATAATGTGAGTATTGTTAAAACAACTAATCTTACGACTGCTAATTTGTATGATAATGTTATTTATACTATTAATGTGAAAAATATTGGGAATCATACGAGTGATTTTGTTGTTGAAGATTATTTCAATGGTCTTGATTTAGTTTGGGATAATAATTACATCTTAAATACTGGTAATGGCTCTAAGTTGTCTTATATTGGTGATGGTAAATGGGTTATTAGTGATTTGACTGTGAGTGAATCTATTAGTTGGAATATGACTATGAAGCTTAATCGTTCAGGTAATATTGTAAATAATGTTCGTATAAATGGTAGTAAGCAAATTGATGGCAATGATAGTGTAACTGTTCGTGTAAATACACCAGATACAGGAAAATTAAAAACTAAATTAAATCTTAAAGTCAGCTTTTCCACTATTAAATATAGATATAAATATTCTTATGTGGATAGATATGTAAATGGCTATTATGTCCGTCAATATAAAGGATATAATGTAGGTAATGATGTTATTGGACAAATGAACTTCTATTTAAACATTGCTAGCTGGAGTAAATATGGGCATTATGTTAAATCTATTCCAGGCAAAAATATAATATATTATTTGACTAAAAATCAAAAAGGAGTATATATCAGTGTTTTAAATGTTAAACCATATAAAATAGGAGGAATTCAACATTTTACCTTTGTTTATAAATTCAATAAGTATAAAAAACCAGTATCTGGAGAAAAATACACTCAAGTTAAAATAAATACACAAAGAATGACAGCAACTTTAAAAGATATTAATGGCAAATCATTAAAAGGTAAAACCATTAATTTTTATGCTGACAAAAAATATATAGGTTCCAATATAACGAATTCCAAAGGAATAACTATTAAATCATATTCTGTTTTAAGTAACTATGATAATTTAATCGCTAAATTCAATGGAGATACAAAATATTATGGATCTACTGATAATTATTATCCAGTAGTAATAATAAAAGACTATGTTTATACTTATAAAGACACTAAACCAATAATTGGAGATAAAATATATATTCGTGAATTTACAGGCAAAAACCTTGGAAAATATCCAGTTTCAACTAGTTTTATTTTAGACCTAACTAAATATAAAAAATTAATCTCTAAAGTAAAAATCACATCCTCCTCGGATGTTTCTGGAAGATATGACTATAATACTGGATTGTTACATGTTAAACTTATAAATGCCTTGCCTTATAATCCATTTAAAGCAATTCAAAAACTTAAATTAACTGTTAAACTTAAATAATAGTTAAATTTAAGTAATATCTAAATTTAAATAATATCTAAACTTAAATAATATCTAAACTTAAATAATAGCTAAACTTAAATAATAGCTAAAAGAATATATATGGTGTTTTACCAAACATTTATAACTTATTAAGTATAAATATTGGCATTGTTAAAATCAGCTGGTTGAAGCAATTTTAATTTCATAGATATGTTGAGTAAATTAAATTTTAAGTGATAATTTTAAGTGATATTAATGCATTTTTATTTTATTCGAAGTAAGTGAAAATTGACAGTTCCTAATGGAATTGATATTTTTACCATCTGGAACACCTCTTACTTTTATTATTAGTATTACAATTTAAAGATGTGTTTACACATAATATAGTTAAAAACTTAATTATTTGCAAAATATCTTTTTTTATAACTTTTTAATAAAAAGTTTAATTTAAATTTTAATATTAATTATTTTATATTTTAAAAAATAACTAATATAATTAAATTTCGCTCATGCACCTAAGATATTTCAATATTTAATACAGTTTGAAGTATTTTGTCTGCTGAATTTTCTTTATAATTGAATATGTACTGGTATAACATTATGTATCCACTTAAAAATCTTTT
>JAISIT010000014.1 GCA_031261915.1 Candidatus Methanoflexus mossambicus | reverse complement strand
TGCTGTTATTGGTGATGTTGTAGAGTATAATATTTCTGTTGTGAATAATGGTGGTCATAGTGGTGATTATAATGTTACGGATTATTTCAATGGTCAAGATTTAGTTTATAAAGATTATAGTGTTGTTTATGGTGGTAATGCTTCTGGTATTGTCTTTGATAGTCTTAGTCGGACTTGGACTGTTAATGATTTGGTTGCTGGTAGTAGTGTTGTTTTTGTTGTTAGGTTTATGGTTAATGCTACTGGTATTGTGACTAATAATGTTAATGTGACGAGTTTCGGTAATGATACAAACTTTACTAATGAAACTAATATTACAGTTAATGGTTCTGAGAATATTACGGTTGTTAAGGTTGCTAATGTTACTAATATTAGTAATGTTGGTTGGCATGATATTGTGACTTATGTGATTACTGTTGTGAATAATGGTGGTCATAGTGGTGATTATAATGTTACGGATTACTTTAATGGTTGTGATCTTGTCTATGTAAATGATAGTGCTGTTGTATTTGAGAATAGTGGTGATGCTATGGTGGTATTTGATGTTGATGCTCTTACTTGGACAATTAATGATTTAGGTGCTGGTGAATTTGTTACTTTGCATATTAATTTTATTATTAATGCAACAGGTAATGTTACTAATTATGTTAATGTGTCTAGTTTTGGTAATGATACGAATACAAGTAATGAGACTAATATCACGGTTAATAAGACAGTTAATGTTACTATTGTTGAGACTGCTAATGTTACAAGTGTTTTTACTGGTGAGTATGTTTTATTAACTGTTAATGTGACTAATAATGGACCTGATAATGCTACTCATCTGGATGTAAGGCAAATTATCAGTCCTTTGTTTGAGTATATTAGTTCTGATGATGATGAAGATGTTTTGCCACAATCTGGTGGTTCTGGTTATAGTTGGTTGTTAGATCATTTGGATGTTGGTGAATCTAAGATAATACATATTCTTATCCGTGCTGTAGGTCCTGCAGGTGATGCTTTAGATAATGTTACTGTAGACACTGAAGAGTTTAATATTGGTGATAATGAGGATAATAATACTATTAGGGTTTTACCGACTATTAATATAAGTATTGTTAAAGTTGCTAATGTTACAGGTGCAAATATTGGAGATAATATATTATTTACTGTTACTATTGTTAATAATGGTCCAGATATTGCTAGAAATTTAACTGTGACTGATATTTTAAATAAAGCATTTAAATATATTAATTCCACAATATCTATAGGTAATGTTAAAGTAGATAAACAGACTTTATGCTGGACTATTCCAGATTTAGGTGTAGGTATTGAAAATGCTCAAACATGGAATATTAGAGTTAAAGTCACAGGTGGTTCTGGTAAAGTTTATAATACTGTTGAAGTTAGTTCTAATGAGGATAATGAAGGTAATAGCTTAAGCAATGTTAGTGTTGTTGTTAATTCTAAAACTAAAGTTAAATCTAAATTAGATCTTAAAGTAGAGTTTACTCCTCATAGATATAAATATCATTATACCTATGAAGATGAATATATTAACGGTTATTATGTCCGTCACTATAAAGGTTATAATATTGGTAAAGAAACTATTGGTCAAATCAATTTCTGTTTAGGTCTTTATAAATGGATTACTCATGGACATTTTGTCACTGCTTTCGGTGATAGTAATATTATTTCTCACATGAGTAAAAACCAAAAACGGTTCTATATAAGTGTTTTAAATGCTAAACCATATAAAACCACAGGAATAATGCAACATTTTACTTTTATTTATAAGTTTAATGATAATAAACCAGTGGTTTCAGGAGGAGAATACACAACAATTAAAGTTAATACTCAAAAAATGTCAGCTACTTTAAAAGATATTCATGGTAAAGCTTTAAAAGGTAAAACCATTAAATTCTATGCCGATAAAAAATATATAGGTTCTGCTAAAACTAATTCAAAAGGAATAGCTACTAAATACTATTCCATTTTCAATGGTTACACAAAACTTGTTGCAAAATTTGATGGGGATAATGTATACTATGGTTCAACTGATTCTCATTTGCCAGTTATTAAATTAAATAATTATACTTACAGTTATAAAGATATTAAACCAAAAAATGGTAATAAATTATATATACGTGAGTATACTGGTAAAAATATGGGACAATATCCAATTACTGCCAATGGAATTTTGAGATTAAATAAATACAAAAACTTAATTTCAAGTATTGAACTTTATAGCTCTAAAGATGTTATTGCAAAATATAACAATAAAAATAGCTATATACATATCCAAATTTTAATGGCATTACCATATAATGTTTTTAAAGCTGTTCAAAAGCTTAGAATAGTTGTAAAACTTAAATAAAAAGTAAAAATAAATAATATAACTTTATATGAGTATAATTTTATATGGGTATAATTTTATATGGGTATAATTTTATACATGTATAATTCTATATTTGTATAAATCTATGGACATATATATTTTTATATATGTCTTTATATTCATTTAGATGTTATATTCTTATTATTATTTTTTTAACCATAGAATATGTTCCACATTTATTATTTTTTTAAAAATCATGAAAAATAAACTCCATTTGAGTTAAAAAATAATTTTAAGATAAATATTTATAAGTATATTACAAATAACAAAGTTAAATACCTTTATTTTTTGATATAAATTTAAAAAGGAATTAAAATACTTTTTAAACTTATTTATATTAAAATATTAAAATATTAAAATATTAAAATATTAAAATATTTAAATATTTAAATATTTATTAAAATTTTTTATAAAACTTCAAATTTTGGTTTTTGGGATAGTTTTTATTATGATAATAGTATGAGTATTAAATTTTTTTACAAAAATTTTAAATTTATAAAATGTGATTTTAATGAATAATACTAAAAATACGATTAAAAATCCAGTTAAAAATACGATTAAAAATAGTAATGCAAATAACGAAAATTCTATATGTGAGTTATTTCCAAAAATAATAGTTCTTATTAGAAAAAAAATTCAAAAAAAATTAAATAAAACTGGTCTTCTTTGGGATCAATTGATTGTTTTAAGCCAAATTTCCAGATATGAAGGAATAAATCAAAAAAACATAGCAAAATTATCCTTAAAAAATGAAGCATCAATTACACGAACTATTAATCTTCTTGAAAAGAATGGTTTAATTAAAAGAGAGATATCAAAAAAAGATAGAAGGGAATTTTTAAATTATTTAACTAATAAAGGTAGAAAAACTGTTGAAGAATGTGAAAAAATAATGAATAATGTTCAAAAAGAAATCGATGAAATTTTCCCACCTGGTGATTTAATAGTTATTCATAAATTATTGTTTAAGTTATTTGAAAGTTTAAAATAACTTTTTTATTTAATTTATTTTTTTATTTAATTTATTTTTTCATTATTGGTGATAAAAACATAATCTTTATATATTAATAATTACAAAATAATAATGTTAAAAGTTTTTATTTCTAAATAATATTATTCATAAGAAAATATTTTTTGTGATAATTATTTTTATTAAATTTATTCATTATATTCATTATATTCATTAATGTAATGATCATAAAAAACATTTTTGAATAGAAGAATGTTATCATCATGTATTTATAAATTGTATTCATGATATTCTTATATATTTTGAATATTTTTTTTATCATATTACATACAAGGATATGGGTTTCCTATTTCCTAAATTTTTATTTTATTAAACTATATTTTAAATTATATTTTAAACTATATTTTTTTAATATTTTATTAAATACAAAAACTTTCTATTAAACCCAAAAATTTTATATTAAATCCAAAAGCTTTATATTATATGAAGAATAGATATTGATATATTAACAGTATATATTGATATATTTATGATATATGTGGTTATTAGTTTGTAACTATTGGATTTGTCCCACAATTATTATTTTTAGAATTTTATGGAAATAAATTTTGATTTAAATAATTATAATTATGTTCATAAAGTAAAAAAGAGTTAAATAACTTTATTTTTTGATATAAAATATAAAATACAAAATGGGTAAAATAACTTTTAAAACTAATAATTGATTTAAATATTTATAAAAATTTCAAATTTTTACAATATTTTTGTGACAGTTAATGAACAATAGTGTGCCTATAAATTTTTTACAAAAATTTTAAATTTATATGATGTGATTTTAATGATTGATAGTAAAACCGATAAGAGTAATAATAGTAATACTAGTAATATTAGTAATGAGAATACTAATTTAGACGATGAAAATTCTATATCTTTGTTGTTTCCAAAAATAATGGTTCTTCTTAGAAAAAAAATTCAAAAAAAATTAAATAAAACTGATCTTCTTTGGGATCAATGGATTGTTTTAAGTCAAGTTTCTCGACATGAAGGAACAAATCAGAAAAATATAGCAAAAATATCTTTAAAAAATGAAGCGTCACTTACACGAACTATTAACTTTCTTGAAAAAAGGAATTTAGTTAAAAGAGAGCTATCAAAAAAAGATAAAAGAGAATTTTTAATTTATTTGACTGATGATGGTAGAAAAACTGTTGAAGAGTGTGAAAAAATAATGAATAATGTTCAAAAAGAAATTGATGGAATTTTCCAACCTGATGATTTAGCAGCTTTTCATAAATTATTGATTGAATTATTTAAAGGTTTAGAATAACTTTTTATTTTTTATTTTTATTTTTATTTTTTATTTTTAGGATAAAACTATAATTATAGAATAACCTCTACTTTTTTCGTATTTTTTTTCGTATTGTTTTATATTAATTCCCATGGATTTACCAATAATTTGATTTTTAAGAGTTTTTATAAAATTAATTTAATTAATAAATACTTAACTATTTCATAATCCTTGGTTTTATATTATTTTTTAAAAATAATAGTAAATAAACTTAAAATTCAAGATGTGAGTGATTTAACATTTAAATATGATTTTAAATAAATTAAAATTTAATAAAATGTAATTTTAGGATAAATCAATATTTAAATTCACAAAATATAATAAACTAAAAAAAGATTAAATATATAGGGTCTTTTGTAGTTTCTTTTTTTCATATAACCAATAATAATATTTAAATTTATCATCATTTAAATTTATTAGCATTTAAATCTATTATTATTTAAATCTATTATCGTTTAATAATATGTTTATTTAAAAGATTTTTATTTCAAAATTAAATAAAAATTTTTATCTGATTTTTATATTTTTCATCAATTTTAACATATTTTCTATTTTTTCAAAAATAATCATGGAGCAAACCAAGCATATATTTTTTTATATTTTTCATATATTTTTCATATATTTTTCATATATTTTTCATATATTTTTCATATATTTTTCATATATTTTTCATATATTTTTCATATATTTTTCATATATTTTTCATATATTTT
>JAISIT010000009.1 GCA_031261915.1 Candidatus Methanoflexus mossambicus | reverse complement strand
AAAGGAATTAGATTCTTGGATAGATGATCATGAATATTTAGTTACTAAAGATGTTTATATTCATATTAAAGAAAAATATGGTGTGGATTATAGTTTAAAACAAGTTAGAGAAATTATTAAGAAATTAGATTATAGTTGGGCTAAACCTTATACTTTGGGTAGTAAAATGCCATCTAATGCTGAAGAAATATTAAAATCAAAAACTAAAGATATTGACCCTGATGAAGATATTTATGGATTTGTGGATGAAGTTGCTGTTCAAAATACTCCTAATGTAGGTAGAATTATTAAAAAAAAACTAAAAAAAGACATGTAGTTAAAGTAAACTCTGAAAAAATCAAAAAAACAGGAACAGGATTTCAATCACCCAATGGAAAATCATATATTAAAATAACAGATAATATGAATTCTGCTCGCTTTCAAGAATTCTTAATAGACATAAGAAAATTAAACTCCACACAAGACGAAACAAAAGACATATTAAACGAATTACTGGAATATGCAAATGTTGATGAAGAAAAAATAGAAAAAGAAATTTCAGAAAATAGTAAAGACAATTTAATCCAAGATTTACAGAAAAAAATAGACAACGAAAACTTATCTAAAGAAGAACTTAATTCAAACCTACAAGACATCCTACAAAATGAATCAGAGAAAGATAATGCGAAAATTAGCCGAATAAAATCAACAAACATGTGTTTAAACTTTATTAAGAAATTCAACATAAATATTGACAAAAATAGTGTTAAAAATGCAGTAAAACTAAGAAATATGTTTAAAGATGAAGAACAAATCGATAAAAAAATCAAAGAATACTTTAAAAACGAAAAAAGAATTGTTATGATAATCGATAACTATTCTGCACATGTAGCATACTTAGTTCGACTATTAGCCAAAATATTAAACATAAAACTAATATTCTTACCAAAATATTCCCCTAAACTAAATCCCATAGAACAAGTATGGAGAACAATAAAAATAGAACTCTATACCAAATACATAAAAAGTGAACAATTTTTAATTGACAGATTCACAAGAATATACTATGAAATAGTCGATAACTCGTCATTCACGGAAAATTGGATTAACAAATTTATTGCCAAAAATTAAGTGATTAACTATAATATTATTTGATTTAAAATGCAAACTTTTTTTATAAAAACTTTTGATCAAAAAAATATCTAAATTACTTAACAGTTTAATTTAAAATGCAAACTTTTTAGAAAAAAGTTTGATCAAAAAACTAGCTAAAATACTTAACATTTTAATTTAAAATGCAAACTTTTAATTGTGTTTCAAACTGGGTTAACTTTTTGTATGTGATTATAATTTTTGTATGTGATTATAATATTATAATTTGGACTATAAATTATAATTTGCTCTTATTTTTTTAATCACTTAGTTAAATTTCATTATTTTTAAAGGAAACATTTAAATACTATTTTTTACAATAATTAAAATTAAGTTTAAAATATAAATTTTAAATTTTTATCAAATAATATTTTTAAAAATAACTTATATTGAATTTAATGGTTTCAACTATTTATTCAATTATTGTTTAAAAATAATATAAAATATTGAATGACTTAATAAAATATTTAAATGATTAAAAATAAATTAATTATTATAAACATATGAAAAAAGATCAAATTATATTATTGAAAATATGAAAAAAGAATGTGAATAATATTAAGGTGATAAAATGATGAGAGGAGAAGGATATTATTACCCTCCATTGCATTATAAAACAAATATGATGCATGCACCAAGACCTATAAGCTCAAAGGAATTAGAAGAACTTAAAACAAATGCTGAAGAGATTTCTCCAGAAAAATTTGCAGAAATGATTAAGAAAACTAAAGAAAGATCATAAATGGTGGTTTTATGAAACATAAGGGCTCTGAAATTATCCAAACATGGATCCATATAGATGATACTAAATATAGTGATAAGAGTCAAACAATCCGATTTGTTTTTGATGTTTATACATTAAATGACTTTTTTTGTTATAATTTTGAAGATTTGAAAATATCTAATATTAATGTAATCTCAAGAAATACTAATTATCATTTACCTTACATAATGAGAGAAAATATTATGAGAATCTCTTTTGGACCAATGAATAAATGGCCTAAAGTTCCAAAAACTCATTGTGGAATAGATAGGAATGAAGAGTTTAGTGATTGGTATCATGTTAAATTTGAGGTTAAATTTAATGTTTTAAATTTGAATTTTGAAAAAAATTTTTTAGGATTGAGTTATGATTCTCATTTATTTGTTTCTAAGGATAATATTCAACCAGAATTTCATTTAAAACTTTCACGAGGATTAATAATTGATAAAAATTCACTTAATGCTACGGTTATTTTTAATTATGATAATAAATCCTATTTTAAGGAGTTTAAGTATGTTGGCAATGAAATAATTATAGAGCATAATCATCAAGTTAATAAGTATTCTATTATTTTAGATGCTGATCCATTTATTCATATTTTAAAAAATAATTTAAACTCTCTCACATTATCTTATTCTGTTAAATATGATAAAATTTATTTTATTGTTCCCATATTGGCTTTTATGTCTTTAATTTTATCTATACTTGGATTAATATTGTCAAGTGGAATAGAACTTCCTTTAGCTACATTAATAGCTATCATTGTCCTTTATTTCACACTTGTCCATGAAGGATTTGAATTTCCATTAAAAAAATACAGTTTTTATTCAATACTAACTTCAGTATTTCTTGTTTTTGCAATGGCTTTTAAAACATTCTTATTTTAAATTTATCATTATTTAGATATTTTCAATAGTTAGATTCTAATAGCTATTTTTTATAAATTATTTTTCATTTTCATAATAGCGATTAATCAAAAAAACTTAGATTTAAAATTTCATTTAATCAACTCTATTTAAAAATGATTTATTTATCGCTTTAAATGGATCAAATTCATTTCCAGTTTTAATAGCTCCCATCATTTCGTCTAAAGAAATTTTTTCACTACTTTCAAGTTTAACACTCATATTAACAATCTTATCATAGTCAGTTTCAGTATTCATTATCAAATCACTAATAATCCCAGATTTAGATTTCCCAATCTCTTTAGATAGAGGACTAATTTGATTAATTGTTTCATTTGAGATAAGTATGCTACTTTTTTAAATTCCATAATTATAATACTTCAATTCCAAAAATTATTGTAATAAAATTATTGTAATGAAAATATTATCAATATATAATATTGGAATCTATTTTATATGGGTATGATTATTTTAATGGGTTCAAATAATTTTTCATCATTAATCATTATCATTTTTTTATCTTAACCTGCTATATTTGTTATTTTATTTGTTATATTGTCTTATTTTTTAATTTTAAATCTAATAGCTGGGGGGGGGGTAATATTAATTTATAATCTTTTATTTTTTTATTTAATTCCTATTCATTGGGTTTTATTTTTATAATAAACTATTTATATTACTTATTTTATAATATAACTTATTTGTTTATTTGTATTAACAATTATACATATTATTTTTAATAATCAATAATAAATTTTTAAAAGGTTTTAAATTATGGATAATACTACTAAATTTTGTTCAAACTGTGGAAAAAGTATTGATAAAAATGCCGAGATTTGTCCTAAATGTGGAGTGAGAGTAATTAATAGCAATAATAATCATTTAAATATTTTTAAAGATTTTTTAGTTAATTATAATACTAAAAGAATTATTGTCATTATTTTGATTATTATTTTACTAATATTTGGTGGAATTTTTGCATTTAATAAAATTACTAATACTACAACTATTGATCCTCTTTTAATTGGCAAAAGTCAATTAAAAGTTGACTCTGAAACATTATTCAATGGAAGTATCACGATTTATACATATTCAAATTTAAAATCTAATTCAAATGGAAGTTATAACTGGTCACAATTTTTTGAACCTGGATTTTTATGGAGAGATTATGTGGGCAGTAAAATAGACATACCAATAGTTAATGGTAAGGCAACATATGATTTGCCTTCAAATACCCAATTTTTCATTGTATATGATTATGGACATACAAATAAAATTTTTAACTATAATCCAAATGATACTGTAACAATCACAGTTAGTTTTTATTCAAATGGTGTTTTAAAAGCACAATCAATTAGTGAATTATATTCTGACCAATTTGATATTTCTTTTGGAGGAGATATTTACAATTTAAATGGTGAACTTTTTAATGATAATGATTTAGTTGATGATACCAATAAATTCAAATAATTTTTTATTTTTTTTAAGATTAATATTATTTAGTAAGATATTTTTATATTTATTATATTGAGGTTTTATAATGTCTGAAAAAATCAGTTCTGAAAGTAAATTTTGCACTAATTGTGGTAAAAGTATTGATAAAAATGCTGAAATGTGTGTTCATTGTGGTTATTTGATGCAAAAAAATGCTAAAAATAAAAATGTTGCCATGATTTCCAAAAATGACATGATTATGAATATATTAGGTTTAATTGGGTCTTGTTTAATTATTGGGTTTTCTATTCTATTATTTTTTAATGGTATTTTTGTTACATATTATTATGAGGATAGAGTTGTTGAATTATTAAAAGTTGTGTTTGGATTAATTTTATTAGTTCTATCAATTTTTAACATGGTTTATATTATCAAATCATCAGTAAATAATAATTCTTCATTAATCTCTAATTATGTTTCAATTATTTTGGGAATTTTTTCGTTTATTGTTTTTTATTTTTCAATCACACTATTTGATTTTTATATTCATTATGCTATTTTGTTACTGATTGGTGGAGCTTTAGTATTAATTTCTCCAATTTTAATTTGGCAAAAAACTAATAATATTGTTTATAAATGAGTTTTCGATGGAGATTGTATGAAAAAAAATGATCGAAGTAATATTAATCCTTTTACAGGTAAAAAACATTTTAATATTCTTAATGATGATAAGTTTTTAAATCAATCGTATAATGAATATAATAATCTGATTAAGCAATATTCTTCTTTAGATGGAACAGTAGATGGTAAATTAGTTTCTGATATTTCTCAAAAATTAATTAATTCTGTTGAAAACTATTTATCTCAAATTGGAAGATTGGATTACACACAAAATTATTATGATTGGGAATTTCATTTAGTTAAAGAGGACACAGTAAATGCATTCTGCATGCCAGGAGGCAAAATTCTTGTTTATTCTGGAATTTTATCTATTGCAGATAATGAACAGTCTTTAGCGTTTATTTTAGCCCACGAAATGGCTCATGCATTATTAGATCATTCAAGAACTCAAATAAGTGCACATACTACTAAAAATGTGGCTACAACTGGATTAAGATTAGGTGCTTTTGGTTTAGGAGTTTTAGGTTGGGGAGATGTTGGGTCTCTTGTTCGGACTGCAACTGATGTGGCAGATATAGGATCCGAATATTTTTTAATGAAACCATGGGGTAGAGATCAAGAATTAGAGGCAGATAAATTAGGAATGATGATAATTAAATGGGCAGGTTATGATATTAATGAAATACCTAATTTTTGGAAAAAAATGAAAAAACATAGTGCTAATAACTTTGATTTTTTTTCCACACATCCAACAGACAATAAAAGAATAAATGCAATGAAAAAATTAGTTTTGGACTTACCTAATCAGAATTTGTATAATTCTTTTGTTTTGTCTGAGGATAATAAAGCATCAAATGTTCAAAGTAATGTACATGAAAAATTAGTATCCATAGGCAAAAATTTTGAAATTCCTGTCTCAAGTGGTGGGAGTATTCCATCTTTAGTTTCAAATACTGGGAAATTTGATAAAAATATGGGTAATAAAACTGTAAACGATTTTTCACAGGCAGTATATTGCACTAATTGTGGAAATAAAATTGAAAAAAATGATTTATTTTGTACTAACTGTGGAAATAAAGTAATGAATGATAATTTAATTAATGAAGATAAAATAATGTATGATTCAAATTTAAAAGATAAAAATATTATTTCAAATTTAAATGATAACGGTGATATTATTAGTGAAAATGATGAAAATTTAAATGGAACGAAATTTTGTACTAACTGTGGTGAAAAAATAAATCAGAATGCAGAGATTTGTCCTAAATGCGGTGTTAGGATTGGAAATAATTTAAATACTGCAACAAAAAGTAATCCAATTCCAATTACTACTGAAAATAATGATAATATTAATCAATTTGATCAAATTTCGGTTAATACTAAATATTGTAGTAATTGTGGAAAAGTTATAGATAAAAATGCAGAGATTTGTCCTAAATGTGGTGTTAGGATTGAGAATTTTCAAGTATCTGCAGAAAAAAATAATGAGCATATGGCATTAACTATTTGTGCTTATATTTTTGCATTTTTAATCCCAATTGTTGGGTTTATACTATCAATTATTCTTCTCACCAGAGATAATGAGAAAGCTAAAAAGAATGGAACAATTGCATTAATAATTTCATTGGTTATTATGATATTGGGCTTTTTGTTAGTGGCTATTCCTTTTATGGGGTTAATGAATAGTTATAGTGGATATTATTAAATAATAAACTTATTTTATAATTTATTGGTGTAATTATGACACAAAAATTTTGTGATAAATGTGGTAATTCATTATCAAAACATGATAAATTTTGTGGCAAATGTGGAGCTAAAATTGAATTTCATGAAAATATAAAACAAACCCAAACCCAAGAAAAGAAGAAATTTGGTCAAAAAGAGAAAAATGAATTAAATTCAAATTCAATTATAAATAAAATAAAATTACATAAGAATCAAGTTATTTTAGGTAGTGTATTAATACTTATTTTAATTTTATGCTCTGTTATTCTTATTGGAAATCCTAATGTGATTTCAAATAATAAGACTATTATTAATGATGTAACTGTAGATTTTTTTGAATCTGATGTATCTGCAGAGTATTCTATGAATAAAAGTGCATATACTAGTTATAGTTGGACAGTTTATGCTTATTCTAATGTAGGGGATTCTTTAAAAAATTATATGGTTACTTGTAAGTTTTATGATGATAAAGACCAATTAGTAGATACTTCTGACAATGAGTTTTCTTATTATGATAATTTCAATGAAAAAGTAATTATTGGAAGTATGTATAGTGATGGAATAAATTATGATATAGTTAAGATAGTTGTTGACATAAAAGATAAAACTGGAAAGACTGTTCAAACTATTAATCAAAAAGTAGAAGTATCATTACAATAATATACTTCAAATTTTTTAGTTTTAATTTAATTAGATTTATGTGGTATTTAAATGACAAAGTATTTTTGTAAGAATTGTGGTAATCTTTTATCTAAAGACGATAAATTTTGTGAGAAGTGTGGGAATAAAGTTTCTGAAGAAATTACTCAAAATTCAGCTAATAATCTAAATTTAAGGAGTTCTAAAGATATTAGCACTTCAAAGAAGTTTAATAAAATTTTAACATTTCTTCGTGGAAATAAAAAAATTTCAGTCTTAATATCTTGTTTGGTTGTGTTTTTAATAGTGATTTTACTTAGTTCTGGAATTTTTTTCTCAAATGATAATAATTCAATTAACAACCATAAAAAAATTACTTTTAATGATGTTTATGTAAATTTTGATACTTCTGAAGTTTCTGCAGAATATAGTTCTACGGGAAATGCTTATACTTCATATAGTTGGAGGGTTTATGCTTATTCTAGTGGAGGAAATGCTTCTACAATTGGTGAATATTCTGCCGTCTGTAAGTTTTATGATGAAAATGATAATTTAGTTGATTCTTCAGATAATAGCTTATATCTTGGGTTTGATGGTGTAAAAGTATCATTAGGATATTTAACTTCTAAAACAAAATATAATATCGTTAAAGTGTTAGTTGAAATTAGAGATAGGTCTGGTAAAATTACTCAAGAGTTTAATCAAACTGTTGAAACTTCATTAGAATAATTTAAACTATTATTATAGATAAATGAGGTAAAAATGATTAATTTAGATAAAAAACATATAATTCTTTTGGGGATAATTGCAGTTATCATCATTGTAGGTGCTTCAACATTTTTAGTCTGGTATAATAGTCAATTTGATGAAAATTTAATTAAAGCAAGTGGATATCAAGAAATTAGTTTAAAAGCATCAAATGATGATTTTCATAATGAATTTAATTTAAAAATCACTGATTATTCACTTATTTATGATAAAAATGGTGTTAAATCTTCTATATATTCATTAAAAGAATATAGTGATGAATCAGAAAGTGCTAATAAAAATGTTAAAAAATATTTGATCGAAGCAAAAAAATATGCTAAAAATGACATAGAAAAAAACTATGTGGATTTATTAATAAATAAATCAGATGTTAATACTGAATCTTTTAAAACAATGTCTAAACTGATTGATATTATTGGACAATATGTCTATGATGAGATTTCATTGTCAGAATTTTCACAAAAATTGTTTAAGTTAAATAATGAATCATCTAAAATTCAATCACAGCAGCAAAAAATAAATAATGATATTAAAAAACTTTTAGTTGAACATCCAGAATTTAAATTACATATTCAGAGTTTAAATCTTGATTCTACATATTTAGGGGAAAAAGTGTATTAATTTACATATTTCATGTAGTTTTATAGTTTTATGTAGTTTTGTAGTTGGTTTTTATGAAGCAAAAAAATTTAAATTTAAAGTTTTGTGAAAAATGTGGAAGTCCTTTAAAACATGGAGATAAATTTTGTGAAAATTGTGGCGAAGAACTTTTTTCTTCAAACAATAATGGAATGAATTTTAAAAAATATTTGCCGTATATTATGATTGTAATAATAATTGTTCTACTGGTTGTAGGGGTCACTATATTTTTATTCTCCTCATCACCAAATATTGGATTAAATAACACTGAAAACAGCCAGTTATTAGATTATAATTCTGGATTTCCAGTATCTGAGGTCAATGGTCTCGCAAAAGAAGTTAACAATCAATATCCTGATGCGGATTTCACTTCAATAACATACAAAGGAATTACATTGGATAAAGAGCAAATATTTTATATTTTTGCAAAAGCTATTGTGATGAAAGATAATAATGAAAATAGTAATATTCCAATTAATTATTATTCTCCTCCTGATGATTCTTATGGGTATTTGAATTCTGCAACTTTAACAAAATCTGATTATGTTGATATGGCAGATAGAACAGCTAAGTGGATGGATAGTGCTGGAAGAGTGCCTAATTATATAGGAATTTATACTGCAGGTGTTCCAGATTTAGATTATGATAATACTTTTGAATTATTTTTAGAAGTATGGTTACAATCTAATGGAGACCTTCCAAGTTCAATTTCAATATAATTCCTAAATTTTTAATTGTTATCTTTTTATATCTTATACTTTTATTTTTTATAGTTTTATTAAGTTATTTAAAGTAAAATTAATAAAATTTAATGCTGTGGTTTTTATAATGAATAAAAAGAAAATTTTAGCAATATTAATTATTTTTTTATGTATTTTAAGTTCATCAATAATTATTCAGGATTTAAACATCTTCAATACTGATGGATTTGGAAATAATATTTTTGATAAAAAAGTCAATATAAATAATACTAATCAAAGCTATTATGATAGTGTTTTAGGTTCAAATAACTATGGTTTTGTTCAATTACTTGGTCCATTTGGAAATACAAGTTCTGATATTAAAATAGCTTATATTATTGGTGTTCATCCTGCAGAACATAAAATTCATAGTTTATTTTTTGAATCCTTATTAAATAGCTCTTCGTCTTTAAAATATTCTTATTATATTTATAAAATTAACATCGCTGATGGAGAGAATGCATCCTATGGTAATGGGAGGTCTAATGGACAATATCTTGCTCGTGATTTCATTGTTCCGGATATTAAATCCAAGGCAAATGAATATAAATTAGTTGTAGATATCCATTCAAATCATGGGAGAAACGGAGGAACTTATGATGAAACTAATTTCATCTTTGCACCTTTAAATGACTCTAAATCAAAGGCAATAGCTGAAATTTTAATATCTAAAATTCCACCACTTGTTTATTATTATCCAAGTTCTCAAACAAGCCCAAATTTTGTAACAATTCCAATTCAAAAGGCAGGTATTCCAGCTATTATTTATGAAACATATATTTATGAAAGTGAAGATACAACCTTAAATTATATCAATAAACTTATTCCTTCCGTTGATACTCTTAGTTTTTAGCCAATATTTTATTATTTTAGTTTATTATTGCTTTTAGTTTATTATTGCGTTTATGTTTAAATGATGATATAGTGATTATGAAAATGTTTGATTTTTATTTATATATAATGCATAAAATTTACAATAAAGTTTTTATATAAATGTATTAATACCTAAATAATTTTTATAATCTATTCTTTTATCTTC
>JAISIT010000007.1 GCA_031261915.1 Candidatus Methanoflexus mossambicus | reverse complement strand
AAAGGAATTAGATTCTTGGATAGATGATCATGAATATTTAGTTACTAAAGATGTTTATATTCATATTAAAGAAAAATATGGTGTGGATTATAGTTTAAAACAAGTTAGAGAAATTATTAGTTGTGTTTCAAAATTGGTTAACTTTTTGGTTTCGCCTAATATTGTAGTGATCTTACGTTCACAGGTTCCTGCTCGTTCATATTCTATTTCTGATTTGTTATGTTGATATTTTTCACCACAAAGACTATTTGTAATTATTTCAGAATATTTTTTGATAAATAAATGTAATATTTCATTTTCTATATTCATATCCTGTATTTTTTCAGTAATATTAACAACACTAAATTTACACCTAAATAGTAAAATTTATATTCATTGAAATTGATATTTCTAAGATATGGAACACTTTTGTAATTTTTTTTATCACAATTAAAAAATGTGTTTCCACATAATATTTATAATTTTTTAACCAACCTTGAAACACGACCAATATATTTAATAAAATAATTAAAGACAATATCCAAAAACCTATTTTTATTAATAATAATTATTTCCAAAAATGAATTTTAAATTAAGTTAATTTAAATAAACTAAATAATCAGTAATACAATTAAAATTATAAATTATGGTGTTTTGGATAATTTCTAAAGTACATTGAAAATTAAGTAGATTTAAGTGATATTATGAGTTTTATTGGAAAAATAAAAAATAAGATTATATCTAAAAGTAATGGATATAATTTTTACAAGTCTAAATATTCTGAATATAAACAATTGATAGTAGATAAAAATAACGCATTAAGAGATAGAAATAGAGATATTAGATTTTTTAAAGGAGAAATAGCTAAGAAAGATAAGTTAATTGATAATTTTAATGATAAGTTAAATACAATTAATAAAACTTTAAATTCCAATAATAAAACTCAAGAAGAGCTATTAAATAGTATTCATACGAGTTTAAGTAGTTCTCGTAAAGAAAATAGTATTTTAAACAATGTTATATCAAATACTATGGAACAATACTTTAATGAATCAAAAGATAATTTAAATAGCTTAAAAACTACTATTGGACATAATGTAGAAGATTTTAACAAACAAATCAATGCTAATAATGATTTTTACATATCTCAATTTAATAATGTTCTTTATGAGTTAAATAAATCTCAAATCATCGAAGAAGAGCAATGGAAAAATATTTATCAAACTATTAATGAAAACAAACTTGAATTTAATAATTTAATTGAAAATATCCGAGATATTTCTGCTAATGATTTAAAAAATCAATTAAATAAGATAATAGCTATTGAAAGAGGAGTTCAAGAGTTAAGAAATAATATTAATATTGATCGCGAGATTAATTATGGAATAATATTTAAAGATACTATTTCAAATTCTAAATGGCTTAAAAATCAAAGTTTTTCTTTAAATAATGGTGCTGCAAACTACTCATTTTTGTATTTAATCTATAGAATTTTAGATGAAATGGATATTAAAAATATCTTAGAGCTTGGACTTGGTCAAACCACTAAAATCACTTCCCAATACGCAAATTACAATAAAAATAGCTATTTAACCGTGGTTGATGATGATAAAAATTGGATTGATTCATTTTCCAATCAATTAAATTTATCTGAGAATATTTCTATTAAAACTGCAGATAGAGAGAAATGTCCTAAGTTTGAAGAAAATAATAGCTTCAAATATAAAGATTTAGATTTAAAAGATAAATTTGATTTAATAATTGTTGATGGTCCATTTGGATACAATCCAGAAAATGGAGTTAAATCCACTTATCCAAGAACAAATATTCTTGATTTAATTGATAATAACATTAAAGACGATTTTATTATAATTATTGATGATTATGATAGAAAAGGCGAACAAAAAACTGCAAAACTTCTAATGGAAAAATTATCTAAAAAAGGATTAAAGTATCATGTCTTTAGAACTTGGGCATTAAAAAATCAAATAGCTATTTTTTCAGAAAAATATTCTTTTATTCGTTGGTTTTAATCAACATGTTCTCTAAAACATTTTATAACTTATTTAAATAATTCATGATTTAATAGTTGATTGCAAAATTAAATTAATTATAGTATTTTTGGAAAAGTTGTTAAATAATAAATTTTAATAGGAATTGGTCTGCTAAAGTTTCTGATTGCGTGAATTTATTGAAATAAAGTTCAAAATGGTCTTTTCGATAATTGATATTTTCAACATAGTTTTTGGATAGTTCTTCTTTTATTGAATACCATACTCTTTCAATTGGATTTAATTACAAAAGTTAAATCATAGAATAAACAAATAGCTATTTATAGTGTTAAAATTAAAAATATTGGTAAAAAAGCATCTTCTAAGACTCAAATCTAGTTACAACATTGGAAATACAATGGTTGGAAAACTAAAATAGTAAAAGTCAATATCCCACCTATTACTGCAGGTAAATCACTTACTTCAACTATTACTTTCTTACCAGATGGACATAACCATAAAAATTGTGAGTATCAATGTTTTATGTAAATCCACTTAAAAACTTTAAAGAAAGTTCATATAAAAATAATTTAAAATATGTTAGACCTTAACAAGGTTTAACTATTCTTTTATAGTATATGACTTATTTTTTTGCAATAAATTTCTTTTTCCATTTTTTGGAGAATGAGGGTTTGTCAATTTGTTCATAGTAGAGTGTTGTGAACCTATTGGTTAAAAACTCTTCATC
>JAISIT010000203.1 GCA_031261915.1 Candidatus Methanoflexus mossambicus | reverse complement strand
TTCTATTGTTAAAATGAAAAATTTTATATGCTAAAAATAATATAAAAATAATTTGGGATTTGTTGGATTTTACACTGTTAAAACTATTTAAAAACATCACTTTTTTACATTTATCTTCCATCAAATCCCACATGTTTATTTTTACAAAAGAGCCAAGAACTTTACAGTACCCTCGAGCAACAGAACCAAATGAAACTATTCTTTCAATTTCTGAATGATTTAATGACTTTGCAAAATCAATAGCTATTTGCTTTCTATCCATACTAACACCAAATATAAATTATAATTGTAAATATTATAATTGTAAATGTTTAATAATTTAATTTTTTATATGTAATTTATGTATGTAATTTATTAATGTGATAAATAATAAAAGTAATAATAGTAATAATCTGTTTTAAGTAATAATTTACTGTTTAAAACTTATAAACAGTTTATAAATATAAAATCATCTTATAATTTTTTTCATTTGATGAAATAGCTATTATTTAATTATCTAATTATCTCATTATTTATTCGTTTAAAAAATCATTTAAAGTTTGTAGTTTGCATTTAAAATCTCTGGATTGGAAAGCTATTCTTAAAATGATGATTTCTTTATTTTGGTATGACTTGTAGTATTCTTTTTTGATTATTTGTTTTTTTGCTTCTTCAAACATTTCTTCAAAGGTTTTATTTTGACTAAATTTGAATTCTATAATTACTACAGTATTATCCTGTTTTAATACTGCATCTAATCGTCCTTTTAATGTTTGTATTTCTCCTTCAATATTAAATCCTAATAGATGTATCCAGCTTATAAATAAAATTTGATATAAACCTTCCGATTCTTTTACTTTGCCCCAAATTATGTTTGGTATTTTGTGGAGCAAAGTTTCAAATAGCTTCTGTAATTCTTTGGTGTTTAAGTTTAAAATCGCAGTTATCATTTGTTTAGCTATTGTTCGAGATACTTGAGAAGAATTATTTGTATACATTCCCATAATATATGAAAATAATGATTTTTCAACCTCTAAATTTGGAATTTCAGTTGTGTATATGGATTCATCACCAGGAACAATTTTTTCATCTGTGATTGTTAAATATCCACTTTGTAGTAAAACAGTATAGAAATCTATGTTTTCCAATTCGAAGTTAGGAAATGCTCCTGCAAACTCTGATTTTTTATTTAATAACAACTCAATATCAATATTTTGAGATTTAATAATGTCCACCAGTATTTTTGGTGTTCCAGTATCACCCCAATAATTAGTAAACTTACCAGTTCCTAAAAACTTCAAAACAGAAAAAGGGTTATAAATAAAATCTATTCCATTCCAAGAATAACCATCATACCATCTTTTAATTGCTAAAATAAGTGAACCATAATCTAATTTCGTCCACTTAGAAACTTCAACAAGTTGATCTTTAAAATAATATTCTAAATCTTCCTGTGTGTAACCACAAATATTAGAATATCTTGGATGAATAGTTAAATCATCAGGACTATTTAAATCGGAAAAAATACTTGTTTTAGCAAACTTACTAATGCCGGTAATAAAAAGGAACTTAATTTGCCCATCAACACCCTTTAAAACCTGATAAAAATCACGAAGAACATTACGATTACCTTTAGCTATCTCAATATCATCAATATGGCTTGTAATAGCTTTATCATATTCATCGATTAAAATAACTACTTGTTTTCCAGTAGTTTTATAAATATTTTCAATTAATTGTGCAAATTTATATGTCAAATCTCCACTCTTAAGAAAAACAGAAAATTCATTCGCAAGATCATCTAAAAAATTATTTAAACTCACTTTAAGTTTTTCTGGAGTTTCATGACCAATTTTAGAAAAATCTACTCGTATAACTGGATATTTTTGAGTCCAATCCCATTTATCATAGATATAAAGTCCTTTAAAAAGCTCTTTCTTCCCACTAAACAACTTTTCCATAGTTGAAATAAGAAGAGACTTACCAAAACGGCGCGGACGAGATAAAAAATAAAGTTTACCATTATTTACAAGTTGATAAATATAATCTGTTTTATCTACATAAACATAATCATTTGTTATTATATCGCGAAAAGACGAAATCCCCTGTGGCAATTTTTTCATTAAAAAACCTCGAACATGTTTTTAAATTATATTTAAATTAATTATAAATATAAATTAATAATATAACTAATATGTGTTTTCAATTATTTAAATATTGTGGAAGTATATTCAATACTATCAACTTAAGGATTTTTTGATTTAATTTTTGTTTGCGAAACAAAGTTATGAAACCTTAAGTTCTGTTTTTAAAAAGTTTGTTTTTATTTTTAGTAAAAACTTCTGGAAGAATAGCTTCAATTTCGCCTATTAATTGAGTTTTTCCTCCAGCCCATTTTAAAAATGGTTTTGCTTCTATTTTTTCATTATTAAAATCATTTAATGTCATTTATTACTTCCTTTTTTATTTAAAGATAAATTATTCTTATTTTTTAAATGTTTTTACATTTTGTAAAATATGCATATATTAATTTATAATTAAAGATATATAAACATTTAAGTTTATTTAATAATTTAAGTTTATTTAAGATCATTTTTTATATTATTAGTATAATTTAATATTATTTTTAAAAATAAATTCTATTTTCTTTTCTAAATTAGTTATTCTTTTATTTAATTTATCATTTTCTATTTTTAATTCAATATAACTATTTGAACTTGTATTTTCTGGAAAAATTCTTAATTTTGGTAAAATTTCTAAATATTTTTCTTTTATTCTTTTTGGGTTTTGTTTGTAATAGCTTTCAGTAATCGTATCTCTTTTTCTGCCTTGAAGTGCATCGGCTAATGATTTATCTTCAATTATTGTGGCATGGAATTTTCTAAGGGCATGGGAGTGAAAAAATCCATAAAAACCTACTTTTCCCCATTTATTCAAGTTATTAATTTGCATAAATAAATCATTAAACTGTGTTCTATTTATTTCAAATAGCTTTGAATTTAAATGAAGATTTTCTCTTGTTTTTAAATATTTAATAATTCCAGTTGTAGCTTCATCACTACAACATGTGTAGTAATGATAATCAGTTTTTAACCGAGTAAGAGAAAATAATGGAATAATATCATTTTTAAAAGATAATTCATTGATAATTTTAGTAATAGTTCCATTTGAATGATATTCTTTTGTGGATTTAATAAAATCGTTAATAGTCAAATTTAAAGTCTCATTTTTAGCTGTTCCACTACTGGACATGAATAGAATAATAGCTATTTCCAATTCACTATCCGTTGATTCAATAGCTTTTTTTATATGATTTTTATTTGGAATATCTTCATATTTTTCTTGAAAATCATTTTTAAGTTTTATTTTAGAAATATTAGGAATAATAATTTCATGATGACGATAAAAAGTTTTTATAATCTGAAAATATCTTTTTATTGTTGATGACGGAGAACCATTAGCTATTTTCCATTGTCGATAGTCTTCTAACCTTTTTTTAATTTTTCTATCCTTTTCTCGAATATTATATTCTTCTTCAATGTCTGCTTCTTTAATTAAATTTTTTAAACTCATTTTATTAAACTTAGAGTAATCTTTTAATGCAGAAGCATACAATGATCCAGTTGAACTTTTTAAGTTTCTTTTTTTATAAAATTTTTAATTATAGTTTCCATAATATTCTATTTTCGTTTTACAATATTTATATTTGCTTTATGTTTATTAAATCATTTAATAATAATAAATTAAATCAAAAAGTTTAAAAAAGTTTAAAAAACTATTTAACTTCAATGTTGATTTAACAAATAGCTATTTCTATTTTGTCGTAAATAAAAAAAGGGATTTTAGCATTTTTAGATTTTCCTTTTTTAAATTCAATAAATCCTCTTTCTTTTAGTTTATTTACTTTTTTTGTAATATTACTAATGTCTTTATTCATTATAGTTGCTAATTTACTCATTGATTCTGGTTTTTCATTTTTAATAATATCAAGTATTTGTAAGTCAATCATATTAAAAGAAGGATTTTCATCATAGACAATTCTTTCTTGTTCCATTTCTTCCTCTGGATGTTCTAAAAAGTATTCCCAATCTTCTAAATCCATTTCTAATTTCATATTTCCTTTTCCTTTTTCAATAATATTTTTAAGGTAAGATAAAGTTCCATAACCACATTCAAATTCTTTTATCAAATCCTTACCTTTAATTTTTCTAGTTAATTTTATTTTTATCATTTATCTCCTCTCCTATTAATTCATTTTTTAATTCATTTATATTAATTCCATTATATTTTTCAAGATGTAATTCTACTATCAATCCAACTTCATCAATTTTTGAAAATTTAATTGGTAAATGTGGTCTGTTAGATTTAATATGTATATGAGGTTCTTTATGGTAATTATCTATTCGAATTTCTTCTGGCATTATTACAATTGCCCAACCTCTACTAGAGTTATTAATGTAAATATCTTTTCCATACCTCGAATAAATAGATGTTTTAATTTTTTTCATATTATAATATTATACTTTATAATATATAAATGTTTGGTATTTTTTAACCAAATTAATTAAATTATTTTATTTAAAACTCTTGAATATATTTAAAATTGCTGTTTTTACTAAAAATAAAAACAAACTTTTTAGAAAAACGTTTGATCAAAAAGATGATGAAATAGTTGAAAATATAAGTGAAAATAAGAATAAGACTAAAAATAATCTTAAAAGTAAAAATAATAAAATTAATAAATATTTTGAGCCATTTATTGGTGGAGGGGCTTTTTTCTTTTATTTAGTTAGTAATTATAATATAAAAGAAGCTTATCTTTATGATATTAATCGTGAACTTATTTTAACGTATAATGTTATAAAAAATGATGTTGAAGAATTGATAAATGAATTATTAGCTCTTAAAAATAGCTATTTACCTAAAGATGATGATGAAAGGAAAGAATTTTATTATGATATTCGTAATAAATTCAATGAAGATGTTTCAACCTTTAATTTTGAAAATTATTCAGATAAACATATTATTCGTGGAGCTTACACTATTTTTTTAAATAAAACATGTTTTAATGGACTTTTTAGATTAAATAAGAAAGGAGAGTTCAATGTTCCTATTGGAAGATATAAAAATCCAGCTATTTTAGATGTGGAGAATCTTCGAAATGTTTCTAAGGCATTAAAAATAGCTAAAATTTATAATAAAAGTTTTCTTGAAAGTGAAGATTTAATTGATGAAAATTCATTGGTATATCTTGATCCACCTTATCGTCCATTAAATAAAACATCTAATTTTACAAGCTATTCTCAAAATGAATTTACAGATAATAATCAGATAGAATTGGGTGCATATTTTAAAAGAATTATTAGTAAAGGTGCTTATGCTATTTTAAGTAATTCAGATCCTAAAAATGAAGATAAAAATGATAATTTCTTTGATGATTTATATTCTGATTATGATATTAGACGAGTGAAAGCTAAAAGGTTTATTAATCGAAATGCCAATAAAAGAGGAGAAATTAACGAGTTATTGATTAAAAATTATTGATATTTTCATTGTCATTGTAGTTTATTTATAAATATAATTTCTAAATACTTATAAAATTTTATTTTATTTTTATATTTTCTTTTATTTTTATATTTTCTTTTATTTTTATTTAATTTTTATTTAATTATTGAATTAATCAATGCTTTATTATTTAATTTTTATTTAATCTATTATTTATTCTATTATTTAATTTAATATTTAATTTAAATTTAAATGGTGCAATTATGGTAAATTATGAAAAATTAGGATATAAAACATTAAATGAATATCATATTGATTTTTTAGAAACATTGCTTCCAACAAATAGAACTTATGGATTTTTTGTTAATTGGGAAAAAGTATTTTCTAATTTAGAGAATAAAATAGTAGAAATAAGTATTTTAAATTCATTAAGTAAATTACCAAAAGAAAAGGTTGAAATAAAATTTAAAGAAATAATAATTAAATATCCTGAATGTATACCTATTTTACCTGCTATTTTAGCTATTAGAGATAAAAAATTAGATGTTTTTGATTTAGAAAATCAAACAATTAAAAAATTTGATTTTTCATCACAAAAATTTAACACAAAAGATATTGTTGATTTTTCAAAAGAAACAGGACTATTAAATCTTTTTAATGAAATAGATGATCTTTATTCATATTTAACTGGAACCGAAGTTGGTTTAGATACAAATGGTAGAAAAAACCGTAGTGGACATATTTTTGAAAATATAGTTGGAAATTTATTAAATGATATTGTTAAAGATAAAAAGAATTATACTCTAAAAATTGAAGACATTATAAACCTTAAAAACAGAACTAAACGATTTGATTTCATAGTATATGAAAAAAATAAGCCAAGAGTTGTTTTTGAATGTAATTTTTATAATACTACTGGAAGTAAACCAATAGAAACTGCAAATGCTTACATTGATTTACAAGAACAGATATCTGATTTAAATATGACATTTATATGGGTTACAGATGGTTTTGGCTGGAAGAAAATGTTTACATCCCTTAAACCTGCTATGAAAAATATTGATTATGTTTTAAATTATAACCTGTTAAAAGATAATGTTGAAAAAATATTGTTTTAAATTATAAAATTATTTATTGAGTTTTGTAAAATACTTATTTAAGATTTAAATCATAACAATAAGTTTAATTTAACTTTTAATCAAATATTCGGATAATATAATTTCTTTAGGTTTATGATTATCTTTCGTTTTAACACTTGAATTAGTTTCAATATTTAAATCAAATAAAGTTTCATCAATAATATCTCGTATAGTATGAAAAATACTAAATTCATTTTTTTCATTAGTTTTAATATTATTTAATTCATTAAAAATTTTATTTAATGTCTTTTTTGGAATTGATCCTTTATTTACTTCTTCAATATAGCTATTTATTTTATTATATTCTAAATCTGTAAATTTTGAATAATTTTTAAGTGCCATTAAACATTTTTTAAGTTTTACTTCATTTCTATTTCTTTTTGTCTTAGGTTCATTTTCTACACTAAAAAACTTATTAAATTCATTTTTGTTTTTATTTAATAATTTATAGAAATTTTTACCTATATCTTCTCTTTTTGTATCGGGATTAGCTTTTAAAATCTGAGTAGCTGTTTCAAAATCAATATCAAGAACATTATCTAATGTATTTAAATACATTTTCATAAGTCCACCTTTTCTAAAGAATGTAAAAAGCCCAACATCATTTTTAATTAAGCTATTTTTAATTTTTTTTGCTGTTCGTGCCTTTTTTGGAATAGCTTTTATTTTATCATATAATTCTTTATCATTATCCCTAATATCTCTCATTAAAGTCAAATATTCAAGTTCACTGTCATCATCTGTATCATCATCAAAAATAGACTTTGAATTTAACTTTGTAAATAATTCATGAGTTTTAATCTCCTCATCTAAAAGTAATTTAGAATCAGCACCTAACATTTCAATAAAAGCTTCAAGTTTAGATTTTGCAGCTTCTTCAAGGGAGAGATTTTCACTAATATGGCTTGCAGGGAAGAAATTATATATAAAAACTTCATTAAACTCAGAATCTAACCTTTGAACCCTACCAACTCTCTGCATCATCTTTGTTGGATTCCAAGGAATATCATAGTTTATAACAACATTAGATTGATGAAGATTCATACCCTGAGATAAAACATCCGTAGAAATTAATATTCTATAATCATCTGACTTTTTAGATGCCTTTCCATCAAAATTATTAATAACTAAATGTTTATCTTCCATAGATGATGAACCAGAAAATCCTAAAACTTTATTATCAAATTCAGAATTTAAATGATTGGTTAAATAATTCATAGTGTCTTCAGCTTCAGTAAAAACAATTAATTTTTCTTTAAGATTAGTATCTCCTTTTAATATTTCAATAAATTTATCTAATTTAGGATCACTATCAACATCATTCCATAATGTTTTGATTTTATTTAAAATTTCTAAATCATGTTTTAAATTTTCAATAAACTCTTCATTAAAATCACTTGCATTATATGTTTCAGCACTGCCATTATTAACTAAATCATCAATTTTTTCAAAATTATCTTCATCAAAATATTGATAAATCTTATTAATTTTCTTTTTACTAATATAAACAGTTCCAGCATTATAAAGTTTAATAAAATGTTCATAAGAATAAATAAAACGATTTATAGATTCTTTAAATGCATAAAAACTACTTTCAAGTCGTTTAAATAAAAGAGTCTTCATAAATCTAAACATATTCTTTTGAGGAGTTATAATTCGTTGAGGATTATCATATTTTGAAAAATCTTTTAAATAAAGTAAAGGAGTGTATCTTGAATATTTAAATTCATTTAAAATCAAATCTAAAGTTTCATTGAAAATAGTATCTAATTTTCCATCAAGTTCATAAACAACAGATTGTGGATTATTTACATCAGGAAATTTAAGTCCCTGTTTTTCAAGATCTTTTTTATAATGCTTTAAAATACCAGTTCTAGTTCGCCTAACCATAAGATAGCGTAAAATATCATCCCTAATCTCAGAAGAGGTTTTTACAATTTCAGCAAGATATTCTTCTTTATCTCCTTTAACTCTCTTTAATCGGCTATCAATATTTCCAAAATAGCTTTCTAAATCGCGAGTTTTAGGATTAGGAAGTGTAGAATCATGAGAATTTTGGAATAATTTTAATTGAGCAAGAATATCAGAAGGTTCATTGTTAAATGGTGTAGCAGATACAAGAATTACTCTTTTTCCACGACAAATTTTATAAAGCATTTCATATCCAGCAGTATTTTCATTTCTAAATTCATGCGCCTAATCAATAATAACATTAGAAAATTTTTCATGACCATCAGCAATTATTTGATCTAATTTGCCCTTAGAATATGTTGTAAGATGAAAATTAAAGTCTGCTGCTGCATTAGTCCATGACCCAGGATTAGATTTTTTAAGTAAATTCGGTGGGGCTATTACAAGTGTTCTACCTCCCAACTGTTTAGCAAGCATAGTTGCCATATAAGTTTTACCCAAACCAACAACATCAGATAAAAAAACCCCTCCATGATTTTCAATTTTTCGCTTGCCATCAAAGACAGCATCTCTTTGATATTGTAAATCCATAAAATTAGGTGGAACATCCCCATTTAAAAATTTTTCCTTATCCAAATTAATAATATCTTTTAAATATTCATATAAAAACTTTAAAAATAATTCATAAGGAGTAATTTCATCATTTAACCAAGTTTTAGATGTTATTGTATTAATGTATGGTTCTTTAACATCCACGGCATCTTTCCATAATTCATTGAATTTATTTAATGCAAATTCATAATCTGCTTTATTTTTAAGTTCAACATTAAATTCAAGATTATCCTGTAAACCAGCAGAGGTAAAATTACTTGAACCAGTTATAACACGACCATCATCTTTATCATTTTCATGAAATGTAGTTATATATACTTTAGCATGAATATTACGATCACGATAAGCTTTTATTTCAAGTTTACCTGATTTAAGCCATTCAATAAATTTATTAGCTCCTTCTTCAACATTATAAGAATCTTCAGAACAATCAAATTCTTTTTTAATCTCTTTTGAAAACCCATTTTTAGTTTCTTTATGTGAGATTAAAAGATTATTTTTATTATTTTCATTAATATTTTCCTCATTGACATTAATATTAGATTTCCAGTTAGATTCTTGAATTAAATCATATACATTTTTATCTGTGGTGATTCCTACAAGAATACGTATTTTTTCAGTATGTTCAAGAGATTTATATATTTTATAAAATCCACTTGTATAAAAATAACCTACAAGGACATCAAAATTAACAGTATCTTTAATAATAGTGTTAAATCTATCAATTAACTTATTTCCTTCTTCATTTGTTATAAATGTTGAATCAGTTGACATAATTTCTCCATTAAATCATATAAATACTTTTTATATTATTTTTATTTAGAATTCATTAATTTAATAATAAATATGGTGTTTTTAATATAAATATTAATAGGATTAAATACTTTTAGTATTTTAACATAAATAATTTAAGTAAATTGATATAATTTATTTTAGTAATTTGATAAAAATAATTTTAGTGTTTTGATATATTTACATTCATAAATATGAAAAATTATCTTAAAAATAGTTTTATTAACTAATAAACATATTTTATATTTTAAAATTTATAAAAAAATTTATAAAAAAATTTATAAAAAAAGAAAAACTAAATAAAATAAATAATTTGAATAAAATAAAAATTAAATTAAAGAAATAAGACATTGAAAAGTTATTTTAAAACTCCTCATATATGTAGGGTTTAAAATTTATTCTAATTTTTTAATATTCTTAGATCCGATTAAAGAAGACATTTGACTAATAGCTACTTTATTTAACTCTATTAATCTCTCACTTTGAGAAATACCTTGACGAATAAGTAATGCATTAATGCTTTCCATATTAGAGAGAACTACTAACTGCTCTAATGTTGCATAATCACGGATATTTCCTTTTAATTCTTTATTTTCTCTTCTCCACTCACCTGCAGTCTTACCAAAAAGAGCAACATTAAGTAAATCAGCTTCACTTGCATAAGTAAAACTTATTTGTTTTTTATTAACTAATGATGGAATAATTTCATCTTTAATAGCATCGGTATGAATACTATAATTAATTTTAGATAATGTTCTTTTAAGATTCCATTCATGATTTTTTAATTCATTTTCTTTTAATCTTTGAAACTCTTTAACAATATATAATTCAAATTCAACTGAAATCCAATTAGCAAACTTAAAAGCAATATCTTTATGGGCAAAAGTTCCACCATAACGACCAGATTTAGAAATTATTCCAATGGCATTTGTCTTTTCAATCCAAATTTTAGGAGAGATTGTAAATGAATTTAATCCTGCTTGATTTCTATAGGTGTCGAATTCGACACGGTTAAAATTAAGATTATACAAACTTTCCCAAATCCCTAAAAATTCAATTGTATTTCTATTTCGTAACCAATTTCTAATTAGAAAACGAGGTTCATCAGATTTAAATTTTGCAATATCCGTTATTGAGATATAATCATTATCATTATTTGTAACAATGCTAATTTCAGTATCCATAACATTTAAATTCTTTTTAGCCATTTATCTCACCTTAAAACTTTATTTATTAAATATTTTAATTATAATCAGTTGCTCTAATTTTTTAAGTAAATGAATTTTTAATTAACAATATTCTCCAACCAATGGTTGGATTTTTTCATTATATCATATTTTATAAATTCAATCAGTTCTCTTTCTAATTCAAATTTAAATCAGAAATTATATTATTAAAGCTTCTTATTTTCATTTTTAGTTATCATTTTATTAACACCAATATACAATTTAGATAAATACATATATAAATGAAGTCCAAGAGAGCATTTGAAAACTAATATTTTATAAAATTTTTTAAATGTTTAAAGCTTTAAAAATTAAAATTAAACTGTTAAGTAGTTTGGATAGTTTTTTGATCAAACTTTTTTTCTAAAAAAGTTTGTATTTAAAATTAAATGTATTAAAAAAATTTAATTAAAAAAACATAATTTTAAAATAAGTTATAATTAATTGAAACAACTTAGAACAAATATATTAAAAAAATAAGACTATATGAAAAACTATAAAGAAATACAAAATTGATTATTCTTTAATCTAAAGTAATAGATATCCAAAAAATAAAGAAAAAGAAACTGTTGAAGATAATGAGAATATATATTCAACAAGATTTGATGCTATTATTAAAAATGTTAAAAGAAAGAAAATTATTGATTAAAGAAAGATTAAAAGTTATTAAAAGAATAAATGATTTAATCGAGCAAAAAAATTAAGGAAATATTGAAAGAAGAGGATTTTCAAAGGACTCTGAATTAATAGTTCTTTCATGGACATCAATTTTTTTTATTAAAAATTTTAATAAATTTATATTGATTATTAATGAATAAGGAGGACTATATGTAAATCTTATATCATTAAAAATACATAAATCAACAAAAGAACATGCATCCTCTTTTAAACAAAAATCCAAATAATAATATCCATCATGTTCAAAAATTTCCTCGAAAAAGTTATAGCGATCCATCAACCATTTTTTAGTATCCATAAAAATTTCTCCTTAAATTTTATTATATGATTTATTATATTCGCCATTTAAAAATTAAGATTTCTTAATCATTATTTTGAACTACTCGAATTTTTAGATAAGTTAAAGTTTTCTAATTATCTTTTGTGAAAAAATTTTAAACGGTGCAATTACTATTGTTTAATTTTTTTGAGGTAATTATTTATTTAATATTTAATTCTAATTTATCATAATCCAAATCAAAGAATTTAGCTTTAACTGTTCTATTACTAAAGCCCATTCCTACAAGAAAAACATTATCTCTTCTTAAATATGGTTCATAATATTTT
>JAISIT010000012.1 GCA_031261915.1 Candidatus Methanoflexus mossambicus | reverse complement strand
AGATTTGGAGAAAATCTTTCAGGACTCACTTTTAGTATGTGGGGATTATCATTTAAGCCAGGTACTGATGATATGAGAGAAGCTCCTTCATTGGTAATTATTAATGAGTTAATTAAATTGGGAGCAAGGATAAAAGCTTATGACCCAAAAGCTATTGAAACAGCAAAGGATATTTATAAAGATAATAATATAAGTTTTTTTGATAATAAATATGATGTATTAAACAATACAAATGCTTTAATTTTAGTAACTGAATGGAATGAATTTAGAAGCCCTGATTTTGATAAATTAATTAAAAAGATGAAAGAAGCTATTATATTTGATGGTAGAAACCAGTTTAATAAGAAACTTTTAGAGAAATTAAACATAGAATATTATCAGATAGGAAATACATAATTTAGAGGATTATCATGAATCGATTTTGGGAAGATACCTGAATTTCCGGACAGTTGAAATTTCGCTTAATTCTTTTGTTTTAAAAATATTTTGTAAGTGTTCACTGATTGTATTTTTATCTTTTTTAAATAATTCAGACATAGTTTTTTTGTGTTGCCCATAATGTTTCATCCCCAATAATGAAATCACCAGTTACAGCTCCTTCTGTTCCTTTATACAGTAATGTTTTCACTATTCTATTTTGTTGTTCATTTTATTTTATTATAAGTTTTTATTTTAGTTTTTCATAGAGTTTATGAAAAGTAATTAAATTAACAGAGTGTCTGAAAATTATTAAAATTTGAAAGCATTTGCATAGTTATTTCACATATTTCAAGATTTATATTAATTTAATTTTTAAAAATATGAATTTAAATTAACCTAAATTAAAATTTAAAAGTAAATAAATTATAAAAACTTAAATAAGATAATTTAATATTAGTTATAAAACTGACATTTCTTAAAGAACCAAATAATCTTTTATTTAGTTAATAATTAATTTATTAATCATATTCACAAAATTAAAAGATTCAAAAAATGTACTTTTAATAACTAAGTTCATTAATACAATATTTATATGAAATTAACCTGTTTCCATCTTTGAATTTTTCATGAAAAATCAGACACTCTGTTTATAATTATTAATGAAGAAATGTTATTGCTCAACCAAACTGGTATTTTACAGCCCCTAAAAATTATAATATTTCAGACACCTTTTTTATTAAATTTTTCTCTCAAAAAGGAATAAGTTTTTTCTGGAACTAATTTAATTATTTCATCCCATTTATCTAATGACATATTAGTTGAATCTAGAATAATTTCACGAACACTACTTGCACTAATAACATTCCCATTTATTTCTTTTCTAGGAATTATTTTAAAATCAATTCCATATTTAGGTAAAATCTTTTTCATAGTTTCATTATACTTTAACGTTACATTATCATTAGGTTCTTCACCTGCAAAACGAATATTTATCCCTAAAGTTGGAGCTATTTCTCTTCCAAATAATTCAACATCCATTGTAGGATCAATAGTACTGTCTTCTTGTTTAAAGTCCTTACCAAAATAATCATTGAAAGTTATGCTGCTTATTATAAATTTACCGCTTGGAATCACAATTATATTATCTAAATCTTTAAGATTTTCTTTAACTAAGTTAATTCTCTCTTCAAATGTGAAAAAAGACTTATTTTCTTCAACAACAAAGACAAATAATTTGTCTACATTAGATAATGCATATTCAACCAAATATCTATGCCCTAAAGTAAAGGGATTAGCATTCATCACAATACTACCAATGATAGGTTTATATTTAGATAATGAAGTTTTATACTCATTTAAATCATTTAATAAATCATTATCCTTAAGAGTATTATTAAATGTATTATTTTTATTATTGTTTATTTCGTGTTTGAAATCTAAAAATTCTTTAAAGAATTCATGTTCTTTTAAAAAATCAAACAACGCGGAAGCTATTGCAATTTGTCCAATTTCATTGGGATGTGCTGTATCAAAGAAAACATTCTCTCCATAATTATGAGGACGTTCTAATAATTTAGTCGTGTTTATATAATAAATATTATCTTTATCTTTTTTAGGAATATTTCGTTTATTTATTAGAGAAGAAACAGAAAAAATTAAAACATCTCCAGGTTTAAAGTCCATGTGCATTATTTTTTCAAAAATATATTTACCTCTCCTTACAACGAAGTTTCCATAGTTTTGAACTAAAATTTTTTCATTATCATCATTTAAAAATTTTTGCAGATGAAAAGAATTGGTTCCATTATCTGGACAACCCACTCCATAATTTATACAACCTCCAAAAATATAAAAAGTTCTTTCAAATTCTTTTGGATTATTTGGAACTATTCTATGATTGTTTTCAATATTCACATACTTACCCTCATGATTAATCGTTGAAATTTTATTATTTACAACATTAGACCGAAAATCAAGCATTTCGATTATATCTTCTTTTTCATCATACCCTAAACTTAAAAATGTTTTAGGGATATCAATTTCTCCAGATTTTAATTTTTCAAACCATCCAACATAATGACCAGGTAATTCATTAACTAAATAATTTTCCAGATTAGAATATTCTTCTTTATTTAATGGAAATTTTGGATCATCAAAGAAAATAATAGGTAAAAAAGGAAATTTCAATCTTATTTCATCAATTTTTTGCCCCATTACAGATTCCCAAATCAATCCATCTAATAAATCAAGAATATGTATAGTTTCACATGAAGTTGAAATATTTTTTATTGATTGATTTGTTTTATTTGAAGATAAAATTAAAACTATATCATTTTCAGTTAAACTAAAATTTTCATGAAAAGAAATTACAGGAGAAATGATATTTTGACTAATATGTAGTGATTGATTATTTCCTGGAGAATCCGTGATATATTCTTTAACTTGAATATCAAAAGATAATTCTAAATCAATACAAATAGATTCTACCCAATCCCAATCAGAGTCTTGAGAAAATACAGTTACCTGTTTCAAATCAAGTAATTTCAAATATCTAGAAAAAGAATAATTATAAGAATGAATATGATTAATTACTTTTAAAATTAATGAATGATTAAATTCTTTTTTATTTTTAAATCTACCTTGCTTTTTTCCATGTTTAATGTAATGAATGAGTGGATTCATTCCACTTTTCTTAATGTCACCATAGTTATTTAAATAATAATTTGTATTAAATATACGTGAAGGGTTTTTACCTTCTTTGTATCCGTACTTTAGATAATGGATTATTGGATTTATTCCTTTAATATTATACTTTTTTGTATAAAATTTTTCATTAAAATATTTGGAATTTTTTAAAAGATGATAATTAGCTAAATCATTAGAAATTTTGTCTTTATTAAATTTATTTTTAAATATAAAATACCATTTAGGATTTTGAGTAATTAAATCTTTCATATTTAATCCTCCAGAGTTAATAAAGTAATCTAAAAATGTAATCATGACATGAAATTATGCCGAAAATAATAGTAAGAATTAAATTATTAAAACAATATTATATTAATAAACTTAGTTATTAAAAGTACAATTTTAAAATTTTTATATATAGTTAGGAACCTATTGGTATATATTATTTACCAAATTTTGACAAAGCTAATTTTAATAAATATTGGCCATATTCAGTTTTTTTTAAAGATTTGCCGATTTCGACAAGTTTATTTTTATCAATATAACCTTTATTATAAGCTATTTCTTCTAAACAAGCTATATAAAGTCCTTGTCTTTTTTGAACAGTTTCAATGAAATTATTTGCTTCTAATAATCCCATATGAGTACCTGTATCTAACCAAGCCATTCCCCTTCCAAGAAGTTCTACTTTTAATTTATTTCTTTT
>JAISIT010000199.1 GCA_031261915.1 Candidatus Methanoflexus mossambicus | reverse complement strand
GTTTTTTGAGATTTAAGATATGTGCTGTCTCCTGTAAATTTAGCAATTCCCGTGTATTTTCCAGCTTTTGAGATATAAATACGAATAGCTATTTGACCTTTACTGTTTGTAGTTGCAGTAAATGGTTTTTTAAGGTATTTAGATGTTATAGTAATCTTTTTACCTTTTATAGCTTTACCGTTATGGTCTTTTAAAGTGATAACGATATTGGTTTTTTTGCCAAGGGTTATTTTTGGTGCTGAAACTGTAATGGTTGTTTTAATCTTAACAACATTATAAGTAATTTTTTTAAGTTCTTTAAGGTTATAATTTGGATTAGTATCTAAATTAACTTCAATATTAGTTATTCCAAGTTTTGGATTATTTATTGTTAAATTCCATAAACCATCAATCACTTCAACAGTATAAATATAAGATTTTCCAGTATTTACTTTAATTTTAAGGTTATACTTACCATTTAATAGCTTGCCATCTTTATCTGTTAGATTGCCTTTAATTGTAAGTTTATTACCTATATCTATGTTTTTAGGAATAGTTTTAACATTTATAATGGCATTAGCTTTGATAAATTCTCCAGAAACAGAATTACTATTACTATTATAATTTTTATCACCATTAAAGATAATATTTAACTGATATTTACCTGTAAAGTTTACATTGAAATTTAAAATAGCTATTCCATTAGAATCCGTGGTATTATAACCAATTAAATTACCATTAATATAAAATTCAACAACAACATTATCTAAAGGATTATCATTCTCATCAAGAACCGTAGCATTGAAAATAATATCTTCATCATATTTAGAACCGTTATTATTAGAATTAATAATTACAGTGGAGTTAGATTTAGTATATGCTCCTTTAAATTCACCAGAAACATTACTACTGCTATTAGTGTAATTTTCATTTCCTTCAAAGCATACAGTAAGGTTATAATCTCCAATAAAATTAATAAGATAATCTAAAATAGCTATTCCTTCAGTATTAGTATAATTATATCCCACAGCCATATTATTAATATAGAAAACAAGTTTAACATTATCTAAAGGATTACCATTATTATCAAGAATTGTAGCATTAAGGATAATAGTATCACCATAGTTAGAACCATTAGGATTGAAATTAACAATAATATTAGAGTCAGCTTTAGTAAAATCAGCGAAAGCATGACTAGTATCATTGGAATAGTTCTCATTACCCTCAAAGATAATAGTTAAATCACCAGAATAAACACTATCAACAATATAATCAACAGAACACAAACCATTAACAAAATCAACATTATTAAACTTCTGATTACCAATACTAACATTAGATTTAATGTTAATAGATTCATTTAAGCTTAAATTAACTTTAACAGTATCACCATAAGCACCCGTAGGAATAGAAGCAGAAATATTCAAAGGTCGTTTAGCAAAATCAACAACAGTAATATTACTACAAGGATTATAATTATCAGTTCCATCAAAAACAATATTTAAAGAATAGCTACCAGCACGATCAATAAAATAAGAAATATTGGCTTTACCATTAATAAAATTAACATTACTAAAATCTTGATTATCAATACTAATATTACTAGTAACATTAACAGATTCATTTAATTCTAAAGCTACATTAATATTTTCACCATAGACACCACCAATTATAGAAGCAGAAATTTTTAAAGATTTTTTAGCAAAGTTGACTGAAGTTTCATAAGATGCAGTTGTATAATTCTCATTACCCTCGAATATTATCTTTAAATCTCCAGTATAAGCATTATTAATCTCATAATCTACTATTGCATTGCCATTAACAAAACGAACATTATTAAACTTCTGATTACCAATTGTAACATTAGAAATGATGTTAATAGATTCATTTAAAGTTAAATTAATCTTAATATTATCTCCGTAAGTGCCGTTAGGGACAATAGCTGTGATATTTAGAGCTTTCATGTCAAAATTAACATCAGTAGTGTTAGAGCAATTATTATAGTTTTCATTTCCGTAGAATATAATGGTTAAAGTATATTCGCCCATACGATCAATAGTATAATTAACACTACTTATACCATTAGTAAAACGAACATTAGTAAAATTTTGACTTCTAATACTAATATTACTCACCAAATCAACAGGTTCATTTAATTCTAAATGCACAGTAACATTTTCACCGTAAGCACCATTAGGAATAATAGCAGTAATATTTAAAGGTCGTTTATCAAAATCAACAAAGGTTTCATTACTACAGTTAGAATAATTATCAGTTTCCATGAATTTAACAATCAAACCATGCCCTCCAGCACGATCAACAGTATAATTAACACTACCATTACCATTAACAAAACGAACACCAATAAACTCTTGACTACCAATACTAACATTACTGGTTACATTTATCATTTCATTTAAGACCAATATAGCAGTAACATTTTCACCATAAACACCTCGTGGAATTGTAGCAGTAATATTTAATTGTCTTTTAGCAAAATTCACAAATGTTTCATTACTACAGTTAGAATAATTATCTGTTTCCATGAATTTAACAATTAAACCATATTCTCCTGCACGATTAACAGTATAATTAATACTACCATTACCATTAACAAAACGAACATTCATAAACTCTTGATTACCAATAGTAACATTGCTGGTTATATTTACAGTTTCATTTAAGACCAATATGGCAGTAATATTTTCTCCATAAACACCACCCATTATAATAGCTGTAATATTCAATTGTCGTTTATCAAAACTAACAACAGTAATGTTAGAACAATTATTATAATTACTACTGCCATTAAAGAAGATATTTAAATTATATTCTCCAGCTTGAGTAATAGTATAATTAACAGAAGCCAAACCACCAACAAAATTAACATTAGTGAAATTTTGATCACCAATAGTAAGATTACTCACTACATCAACAGTTTCATTCAATTCTAAATCCACAGTAACATTTTCACCGTAAATACCTTTAGGAATTGTAGCAGTAATATTTAACTGTCTTTTAATGAAATTAACAGGAACATTAACATTACAAGAATAATACAAGTCATTACCATTAAATTCAATCAAAATATCTCCATTAAAAGGAGCAGTGATAGTATAATTAAGTGTAGCATTACCATCAATAAAATTAACCTCATTAAATACAACACCATTAACAGTAACGTTAGCAGTGGTGTTAATAGATCTATTTAAAGATAAATTTACAGTAATATTATCACCAAAACTACCATTATTAACAACAGCAGAAATACTTAAATTACCTTTTGAAAAATCAACATTAATAGATGTAAAGTAAGTATTATATAATTCAGTGCCATTAAATGTAACATTTATTTCACCAGTATAAGGAAAAGCAATTTCATACCATAAAGAAGAGTTTCCATCAGTAAAAGTAATATTTTCACTGGAAAAACTACCTAAACCTTCAATAGACCATGTAATATTAGTGGTTAAATTAACAGAATCATTTAAACTCAAATTAAGATTAACATAATCTCCAACACCACCATTAGGAAAATCAATATCCATAGTTAAATTTTGTTTTAAAGCATCAAAGAATAATTCGTCTTCCTCTCCATCTAAAGTTATCTTTAAAGCATGTAATCCAGGATTAGCAACTAAAAAAGTATTCAAAAAGGAGCTATTAGAAGTAGTATTAAACGGATTATTATTAAAAGTTCCATTACCATTAAAATCAGGTAAATAATCAACACCAGAACTATCATTAGTAGTATTTAATACCAAAAAGGAAAACAATAACTTATCTCCCCAAACAACACCATCTAAACTACTATCATTAACAATAACTAAAACATAATGATTAGAACTAGTTACATTAAACAAAAGCTGATTATTATTGTCCAAATTATTGTATCCCCACCAATTAAAATCAGCATTAACATTAGTGCCATTAAAATTATACAAATCATAACCAGAGTTATTATAAAAACGATTATATTTAAAAGTAAGATTATCAGCACTTACAATATAAATAGCTCCACCATCATTATTAGCACGATTATTTAGAAAATTAGAATTAGAAATAGTTAAATTACTACCTAAATAAGCATAGTTAGGATTTGAATGTCCATTATATACAGCTCCACCAGTATTAGTTGCGAAATTATCAATAAATGATGAATTGCGAATAATACAATAATCTTCACCATTATTCATAATAGCTCCACCTAAAGGAGCGGAATTTGATTCAAAAATAAGATTCTCAAAAACAGAACCATAACCAGAATTAGAAATAGCACCACCCAAACCATATCCATTGCCAGATTCATTAGTAACCTTATTATTAATAAAAATAGAATTTTTCACAGTAACATTATATACACTCGCATAAATAGAAATAGCTCCTCCACTAGAATCTGCAGAATTATTAATGAAAGTAGAGTTTTTAATCATTGCATTATTATCCCAACTGTATATTGCTCCACCCTCAATTTCCGCATTGTTATTTTCAAAATAAGAATTTTCAACATTAAAAATTGTTTCATCATTAAAAGTGCCTTGACTTATTGCTCCCCCGAGGTATTTGGAAGTGTTGTTTATAAACCTGGAGTTAATAACACTTAGATTTCCAGCACAATTAATTGCACCACCACCATATTGAGTTTCCGAGTTATTAATAAAAGTGCAGTTATTGAAATTTAAACTGTTTTTCGAATCGATACTGTAAAATGCACTACCTCCATTAGAAAGTCCGTTTCTGAAGGTTATGTTGATGAAGTTAGCAGTCACGAAATCACTTTCCCAAGGAATTGTGAATATTCTGTCTTTTCCTTGTGCGTCGATGATTACATTGCTTCCGTTTCCAATGAAAGTTAAATTTTTAGTAATAGTTATGTTATAATCTTTGTCTGATTCATTATATTTGTTGTAAATGCCATTTTCTAAATAAATAATGTCATTTGCATTTGCATCGTTAACTGCTTGATTAATGCCTCCAGTAGTGGTATTGGTTATGGTTCGTTCGTTTGCTGATACTGAGCTTATTGAGATTATGGTTATGAAAAGGATAATTGTTAGTATTGGTATTAGTTTATTTTTTCTTATTATTTCTTTTAGCTTTGGATTCATGGATTTTTCATCTCTTTTAATTTTTGGGTTTTTTGTTAATTTTTTTTATTGGAAAATAATATTATTTATTGAATAATAGTTTAATTTATTAAATATTGATTTAATATTGGTTAAATTTTTGATTGTATATATTTAAATAATTATTAAAGTATTATATTGATTATTAAACAATTAAATTCAATGTTAATGTCTTAGAATTTATTAAAATAAGAAATATTATGATTTATTCTTATGATTATTCTATTAAGGTTTATTTATTGGTTTAATTGTTAGAAATAAATGAAGTTAGTATTTAAGTTAGTGTATCAAATAAATTATTTTTATTTATGTATTATCTAAATTGAATATGTAAAATTATGATAAAATTCTGATAAATTATTATAAAATTAGGATAAAATATAAAATATTTAAAAGATTATGATTATTAAAAATAATCTAAGTCTTTTTATAGCTTAATATATCTCTTTAAATACTATATAAACCTTTTTATAGTTTTAGAACTAACTCATTCATTCATTCATTCATTCATTCATTCATTCATTCATTCATTCATTCATTCCATTAAAAATAAGTAGTATTTAAATGTTTTGATTGAAAATTTTTGGAATTATTCTTTTGTTTCTTGATTTAATAGCTATTTGTCATTTAAATCTTTATTTAGTGAATATTTTAATTTGTTTTAATTTCTTTGTTTTTAAATAAAATAAGAATTATATTTCTATTTAATTAGGACATAATAATAGAACTAATATAAGTAATAGTAGTAGATATTAGACATGTCAATGAAAGTTTAATTTAAAATATGGAAAAGTAATATCATCTTAAATATGAATAGAAAGTAAAATATTAATACAAAAAAATATAAATAGTATGAATACTTAAATAATAATATAAATAAAATAATTAGAATAAAAATCATTGATTAATTTAACAATTATTTTAACAAATAGCTATTAAAACAAAGGGATGTTATATAAAATGGATGAAAAACCTAAGAAATTGCCTATGGGAGTGTCAACGTTTTCAGAAATGATAGAAGACGATTATATTTATGTTGATAAAACAGAGTTAATATGGAATTTAATTGAATCTGGAAAGAAGTATTTTTTGTCTCGTCCTCGTCGTTTTGGTAAAAGTTTGCTTATTAGCACTATGGAAGAGTTATTTAAAGGAAATAAACAGTTGTTTGAGGGTTTGTATATTTATGATAAGTGGGATTGGAGTAAGAGTTATCCTGTTTTGCATATTGATTTGAGTGAAGGTGGTTTTGATACTTTA
>JAISIT010000194.1 GCA_031261915.1 Candidatus Methanoflexus mossambicus | reverse complement strand
TTATTTAATTTTTTTATTTAATTTTTTTATTTAATTTTTTTATTTAATTTTTTTATTTAATTTTTTTATTTAATTTTTTTATTTAATTTTTTTATTTAATTTTTTTATTTAATTTTTTTATTTTTATTTATTTTTGTATAAATTTATATATAAATTTATCATTAACTGTTTTAATTAAAATTTGTATCCAGATAATAAAAATATTATATTCTGTCAAAATCAACTTACTTGAAGCAATATTAATTTTATGGATAGATTAAGTAAATTAAATTTTAAGCGATCTTAAAGTATTTTAGTTAATTCGATCCAGTAAAAATTGACATGTCAAAAAAAATTTTAATTAGTTTTATTCATGTTATTCTTTGTAAAAGTTTATATGAAAAATTTTATATGTATTAATAATTATAATAATATTAAAAATTAATAATTGAAAAATAAATATTAAATATATTAAATATACATTATTGTATTAAATTATTAAATATATTAAATAAATGTATTAAATGTATTAAATAAATGTATTAAATAAATGTATTAAATGTATTAAAATGTATATTTATTGAGTTTATATCAATTAGTATTTTATCTTATAGATATTTATTTTTTCAATGCAAAATAGTAGAATAAATAATATTTTTGATTATTATGGCAATTGAAATAAAAAAAATGCAAGAAAAACAAAAAAAACAAAAAAAACCAAATAACATTAACAATAGTGTATCGGTGGTTATTCCTGCATTTAATGAAGAAAAAAATATTTCAAAGGTTATCTCTGTTTTAATGGAAATCAATTACATTGATGAGATAATTGTCGTTGATGATGGATCTCATGATAAAACATCACAAATAGCTCGTGAATCTGGAGCTATTTTAATTCAACATCATTATAATCAAGGAAAGGGTGCTGCACTACAAACAGGATTTAAAAATTCAAAAGGAGATATAATTGCTTTTCTTGATGGAGATATATCTAATATTAACTGTGAAATGGTGGATAAAATAATTCAACCTATTTTAACAGGTAAATCTGGTATTGTAAAGACTAAATTTTCCAGAGAAAGTGGAAGAGTTACACAGTTAACTGCAAAACCATTGTTACGATTTTTTTTCCCAGAAATCAATTTAGAACAACCACTTAGTGGACAATTTGCTGGAAAAAGGTCAGTTCTTGAGAAAATTAAATTTGAAAGAGATTATGGTGTTGATATTGGAATAGTTCTTGATGCTGATGCTAAGGGAATTAAAATAGAAGAAGTTGATATTGGCGAGATAAAACATGATATTTCACCATTAAACAGCTTGAATGAAATGGCAAATGAAGTTGTTAGGACAATTATATCTCGTGCAACAGAGTATGGAAGAGTAACTATGATGGATACTCTTGGAAACTATATTAGAATGGCAACTCTTGGCTTGTCTTTAATTATTTTAGGTTTATTTTTGATTTTTTTTGTAACTGGAACACCACTTATTATTGGAGAGATAGTTTCAGCAATTGGGATTGTTTTAACGATATTTTATCTTGTTAAGTTAATAATCAATTCTTTTGTAATTTTTAAAAAGCGACCAAAAGCTAATTTTTTAAAATCATTTTTTAAAATGCATTCAACATTAATTATCTCTGCATTAGTTCTTGTTTTAATGATAACTACATTTTTATCTGCTGCAAACTTCAGTAATGGGAAATTATCAATTGAACCAAGTTCACGTAATCTCGTAATCTTTCCAGGTTCTTCAACTGAAACAATTTACCTTAGAGGTCCATATACTGTTGATGTTGCTCTTGAAAATGAAAGTAATATAATAAGAATGCCTTTGGATGGATTAAATACATTAGAATTAAGTTATGGAGATATTATTACTATTGGAGATAATCAATATACAATTAATCAAACAAAAGAAGGAGAAACTAATATTTTACGACTTCCATATACAGTTCGAAAAGATTTAAACCTTAGAATTGGGGATCAAATTCAAGATAGTAAAATTTTAAGTTTTTTTAGAGGATTGGAAGTTAAACAGTTTGTTAATTCCACAAATTTATCTACAAATGATACTGCATTATATAGTTTTATATTAAACTCTTATTCCGTAAAAGGGTCAACAATTGATGTTTATTTAGATAATAAATATATTACTACATTAACAGGATCATTTAAAGAAAATACGACTTATGGTATTTATTATGATGGATATTTAGTAGATAGTATGTATTATACTAAAAATTTAAGTAAAAATAGCTATTTTGCTTACTTTGGAAACCATATTATTGAAATTAAATTTAAAGAAAGTGTTTCTACTACAAAAACATTTGATGATAATACTCAAGGAGTATTTTTAGGATTTAATTTAAATTAAAACGTGTTTAAACAATTTAAAACAAGTAATATTTAAAATAAGTAATATTTAAAATAAGTAATTTTAAGAATTTAAAAGATTTAAAAATAAAGTTAAAGTAATAGAAAATAAAATTAAATTAATATGTAATAAAATTAAGTTATTTAAAATGGAATTAATCATATTAAAGAAGAATATAACTATAATAAGTTGGTAATGATAGTTTAATAGTTAATAATACACTTTAACAGCTTCTTCTAAATCATTATAAATTCCAATAGCTGCTAATGCTCCGATTTTTCCTTGATTGCCAGTTACTGTAATTAATGGAATGTTTAATTCTTTAGCTAATATTTCAGCTTCCTCTATTTCAACCATTCCTGTTTTGGCTTTCATAGCATATTCTTTTAATTTTTCTGGAATAGTAATTCCTTCTAAAATAGCTATTGCAGTTTTATTTGATAATGTATCTCTTTTTAATAGTTCAATGATTCTATTAATTAATTTTTCTTTATCTTCTTCTTTCACTGCGAAAGTTAAAGCTATTGAAACACAATTTTGAGTTTTAAATGGATTATGTGGATATAATTGAACAATAACATGATCAATATATTCAAAACCTTCTTTCTTAAGTTCCATTCCAATATTATGTGCCATAGTCCACGTTGCTCCAGCATCTTTTGTATCAGTATCATCTACACCAATTACAAGCTTTTTTAACTTTGGAGTGATTACTGCTGCTTTACCAAGTTTGGATCCACCTCCAGTATTTAATAAATGAACTTCTTCAACACCTTCACCCATTCCACGACACATTCCAGCGCCAACGCCAGCACCAGCAAGTCCACCATGGACTACTTTAACAAAATCGTCTTCAATAGCTACTTCTTCAATTCCAGCAGCATTTACACTGGCTTTAAAATCAAGCTTTTCTTTTCCTACTTTACATAAAAAAACTTGTTTGTTTCCATCTCTGTATGCTTTTAAAATAAGACTACTACTGTTTTTATATTGATTAACAAGCCAATGAGAACCAGATATGCATGGATGATATTCTACAATCTCAACTAAATCTCCATCAGCCATTGTAATAATTTTTTCATAAGGTGCTATCCATGGGTCGTTAAATTTCTTTTTAAGATCTTCAGGTTTCAATATTTCCATAAAACTCAGTTATTACTCTTTTTTAATTATTTTTAATTATTTTTATTGATTATTATTCTTTTATTTTTAATTTTTATTATAAATTTAAATTTCACTTAAACGATTAAGCATTTTGACAGCAGCTTCAACTGCGCGTTTACCGTAATCAACTCTTTTATGCGCATCTAATCTTGTCATTCCAGGACCACTAATTCCAAGAGCCACTGGTTTTTCAAACTCAAGTGAAAGGTCAGCTATTTTTCTTGAGGCATGTTGAGCTACTATTTGGTCATGATCTGTTGCACCTTCAATAACTGCACCAAGTGTGATAACTGCATCGATTTCATCTTTTTCTAATAGCTTTTTAATAGCTAAAGGCATATCAAAAACACCTGGAACAGGTACTACTTGAATAATTTCAGAATCTCTAATTTTAGCTTCTTCTTTAGCTAATTCTAACATCATGTGTGTAAGATCATAATTAAATTCTGCTACTACTGCACCGATTTTATATTTTACCATAGTTTATTCCTCTTTTTATAGTTATTTCTATTAATTATTCATTAAATATCAATATTATTTATTTTAATCTAATTCTCTTAGTTATAATGGTTATTTTAAGTTTAAGCAGTGCCAGGAACTATCATCATTGCTAAAAATGATGCTACTGCACTAAAAACCATAATTAATATAATTAATATTGCAAAAATTTTAATTAATTTCATTTAACCTACCTTTACATTTATTTTTAAATTAACATTTATTTTTAAATTATTTTTATTTTTAAATTTAAATTATCATATAAATCATTATATAAATTATTATATTTATTTAAATATATTTTTACTTTTATTTATTTTTTATAAAAATGATAATAAACTAAACTATTTGTTAAATATTATATTTATTTTTATCTATTTTCATTTTTTTTATCGCAATTTCAATTTCATTTTAATTTTTATTTTTTTAATATTATTAACATTATTAATATTTTTGATATTATTAATATTTTTAATATTATTAATAAAAATGTTATGATAAAAATCTGGATATTTCATCTAAATTTTCTATTAATTTATCAATATCATTTTTATTGTTATAACAGTGTAATGATGCTCTTATTGTCCCTTCACTAATATTATAACTTTTTAAAGCAGGAATAGCACAATGAAATCCACTTCTAACACATATATTATTTGTTTCATCTAATATTTTACTAATATCATAAGGATTAAGATTATTTAAATTAAAAGCTACTATATTATGGATATTACTTGGATTGGCATAGATTTCAATATTTTCTATTTCTTTTAAGTTATTATGCATGTAATTTGTTAATTTATCAGAATATTTTTCAATATTATCTATTTTAATTTTATTAATATAGTTAATAGCGTTATTTAAACCTATAATTCCAGCAATATTTAATGTTCCACCTTCAAATCGATAAGGTGAGTCTTCAAGTTTAAATTTACCATTTTCATAGTCAACAATAGTTCCTCCACCAAGATTTGTTGGAGCTACTTTTTCAATGTGCTCTTCTTTCATGTATAAAAATCCTGTTCCAACTGGACCCATTAATCCTTTATGTCCTGGAAATGCCATAAAATCTGGTTTTAATTTTTTAATATCTATTTTAGAATGACCTATTGATTGAGCACCATCAATTAGTAATAAAGAACCATTATCATGAGCTATTTTTTCTATAGATTTTATATCTTGCTTACTTCCAAAGGAATTTGATATATGGGTAATAGCTACAAGTTTTGTGTGTTTATCTATTTTTTCTGATAATATTTCAGGATTTAACTGATAATTTTCACTTTGTAAGATTTTTACTTCAACATTTGCTAAACTTAGCCATGGAATGATGTTAGAATGATGTTCTATATCACTAACAATAATATTATTATTTTTTTTATTCGTATTCTCTTTATTTTTGTTTTTTTTATTATTATTTTTATTATTGTTTGAAAAATTAAGACCATTAGAAATTATATTGATTGCTTCGGTTGTATTTTTTGTAAAAATAATTTCATTTGATTTAACATTAATTAAATTAGCAAGATTTTCCCTTGTATCATCTACAATATTTCCAGCTTTAATAGCTATTTTATATGCTCCTCTACCAATATTTGCATTATAATTTAAAAAATAATCGTTAATAGCTTCGACTATAGGTATAGGAGTTAAACTTGTACTTGCAGAATCAAGATAAGTTAATTTATTTAAAATTGGAAAATCTTCTCTAATTTTTTCATTATTTAACATTTTATCAAATTAATTATTTTATTAATTATAATATTATTACTTATAATAGTATTAATATTATTAACTATAATAGTATTAATATTATTAACTATAATGCTATAATAACTTAGCAATAGCTTTAGCTAAATCATTTGTGGTGGAATTTCCGCCTAAATCTGGAGTTAAAGATTCTTTATTTTTTAATACCGTTAAAATAGCTTCATCTATTTTTTTTGCTTCTTCTAATTCATTTAAATGTTCTAACATCATTTTAGCAGAAAGAATCATAGCTATTGGATTAGCTATTTGTTTACCTGCAATATCTGGAGCAGATCCATGAACTGGCTCAAATAATGCTCCATTATCTCCAATATTGGCTGATGGGATTAAACCTAAACCTCCAACTATGCCTGCACCTTCATCAGATAAAATATCTCCAAAAAGATTAGTTGTGACAATAACTTCAAAACTTTGAGGTCGTGTGAGTAAATACATTGCTGTTGCGTCCACATAATAATCTTCTGCTTCTATATCGCCATATTTTTCTGAAATTTCGTAGAATTTCTCTTTAAAAAGACCATCAGTGATTTTTAAGACATTTGCTTTATGAACTCCAGTAACTTTAGTTCGTCCTGTTTTTTGAGCATATTTAAATGCATAATCACAAATTCTTTTACTTGCTTTTGCTGTAATTATTCTTTCAGCTATTGCACCTTCATCACTTTCACTTTCTAATCCAACATACATTCCTTCAGTGTTTTCACGAACAATCATGAAGTCAATATCATTAAATAATGATTTTGTTTGTGGATATGATTTAACTGGACGAAGATTAGCATATAAATCTAAAACTTGTCTTAATTTAACAATGACATCGGCAGCAGACTCTCCAGCAGCACCAAATAACACAGAATCTGATTTTTTAGCGAGTTTAATAGTTTCTTCAGGTAGTGCAATTCCACAATTATCTAAACATTCATCTCCTGCTTCACCATATTCATATTTAAAGTTTAATCCAGTATTATCTAAAACATGGATAGCTGCATCCATTACTTCTTTACCTATTCCATCTCCAGGTATGACTGCTATTTTATACATTTTTTTCACATTTATACTGATATTTTAATTAAAATTATCATTATTTTTTATATTATTATTAATATTATTGGTATTATTAATGTCAATATTGATATTTTTAGTAGTGATATTAATTTTTAAAGTTATAATTCTCAAGTAATTAATTTTTTTCTTTTAAATAATTTATTAATCCACCTTTTTCAAGAATTTCTAACATAAATGGAGGTAATTTCTCAAATTTGTATTCTTTTCCATCTTCACCAATTATTACTCCTTTATCCATATCAATTTCTATTTCTTCGCCTTGTTTTAATTTTGAAGAAATTCCAGGAGCAATAAGTAATGGAACACCTACATTAGTTGAATTTCTATAAAATATTCTTGCAAATGATTCTGCTATTACTGCAGCTATTCCAGCACCTTTTAAAGCTATTGGAGCATGTTCACGAGAAGAACCACAACCAAAATTCTTTCCTCCAACAATAAAGTCTCCTTTACTTACTTTTTTATAAAAATCAGGATCTAAACCTTCCATACAATGTGGAGCTAATTTTTCTACATCTGTATGAACTAAATATCTTCCAGGAATGATAATATCTGTATCTATATCGTCTCCGAACTTCCAAACTTTTCCTTTCATTTTTCCATCTCTTATTATTAATTTTATTAAAACTTATAATTCTGTGCTATTTTTAATGTATTAACTATTTTTAATGTAAAATTTCATTAAAAATAATAATTTTGTATTTATAACTATTCTGGTAAACTTATTCTTCCATTAATAGCTGAAGCTGCTGCTACTGCTGCTGAAGAAAGATAAACTTCTCCGTCTGGACTACCTTGACGTCCTTTAAAGTTTCTATTTGATGTTGAAAGGGAAACTTCTCCAGGACCAATCAAACCAACATGTCCTCCAAGACAAGGACCACAACAAGGATTTGTAACAAGACAATTTGAATCTACAAATATTTTTATTAATCCTTCATCTAATGCTTGAGTGTAAACTTCTTTAGAAGCAGGAATAACTAACATTCTCACTCCTTTAGCTACTTCTTTTCCTTTTAATATTTTAGCTGCTTGTCTAAGATCATCTAATCGTCCATTTGTGCAAGATCCAAGGAAAACTTGGTCAATTTCTTTATCAACTTCACTTACTGGTTTAACATTATCAACATTATGTGGGCAAGCAACTTGTGGTTCAAGATCACTTATGTTGATTTCTAAGCTTTCCATAGATGGAGCATCCTCGTCTGTTTTAAATTCCGTGTATGGTTTATTTGTTCTATTTTTAATGTAATTTAATGTCTTTTCATCACTTTCAACTAAACCAGTTTTTCCACCCATTTCAATAGCCATATTTGATAAAACCATTCTATCTGATATGGACATATCTTTGATTGTTTGTCCTGCAAACTCAACAGCTCGATATGTTGCACCATCTGCACCTACAGTTCCAATTAAATGTAAAATAACATCTTTAGGATAGACATTTTCTTTTAAATTTCCAGTAATATTGAACCTTAAGGTTTCTGGAACCTTAAACCATAGTTGTCCAGTTGCAAAAACCATTGCCATATCTGTTGATCCAATACCTGTTGCAAATGCACCTAATGCTCCATGTGTGCATGTATGTGAGTCTGTTCCAACTATTACTTCCCCTGGAACAACATGTCCAAGTTCTGGTAATATTTGATGACATACTCCAGCATTAACATCATAAAAATTATCTATATCTTGTTTTTTTACAAATTCTCTCATTATAATGTGATTATCGCATGCTGCAAGGGAATCTGCAGGAACTTGATGATCAAAAGGTATAACTATTTTTGATTTATCCCAAACTTCATCTTTTCCAATTTTTTTAAATTCTTGCACAGATAATGGTCCAGTTAAATCATGTGTCATAGCAACATCAATATTTGCCATAACAATTTCTCCAGCTTCTACTTTTTCTTTATTTGCTGCATTTGCTAATATTTTTTCACTCATAGTGTATGACATTTTTATTCTTCCAAGTTATGATTATGATTATACTCATTATTATAATTGGCATCACGATTAAAATTATAATCAAGAGCATAATTAAAGTTATAATTAGTAATCTAATTAATAGTATAATTATTATAAATGTAATTAATAGTATAATTAGTATTATTATAAATGTAAATATTAAATCTATTTTTATTGAAATTAAAAATATTAAAACTATTATTATTAAAAATAAACTTATTAAAACTATTATTATTGATATTTAAATCATTAAAAATATCATTATCAATATTTAAACTATTATAGTTATTATTATTTAAATTAAAAATATTAAAATTATTATTAAAAATAAATGAATTTAAAATATTATTATTTAAAAAAATATTAAAGTATTATTATAAATGTAAATATTAAAGCTATTTTTATTGGAATTGATTAAAATAATAAAAAAACTAAGCGATATTTTATTTATTATTCTCTTCATTTGGATTTAACTTTTTTTCTAAATCTTCTAAGGATTTAGCTGTAAATCTGCATTTTGGATAGCCAGAACATCCTATAAATTCTCCATATCTTCCTGAACGTAGTAATAAGTCTTTTCCACATTCTGGACATTTTCCTACTTTTTTAGGATTGTATTTTCTTTCAAGTTCTGCTTTATCTTTTCCACAATTAGGATCTAAGCAAGCTTGTTGTCTATTTTTTGCTTTTCCATAGGAAATCATTGGTAATCCACATTTATCACAGGTGGTTTTTAAGACATTAGCTCCTTTAGGCAGAGAATAAGTGACATTGCATTCTGGATAATCAGAACAACCTACAAAATAGCTTTTAAACTTTGGTGAAAATTTAATCATTAAATTTCCTTCACATTCACATTTTCCAATGATTTTACTTTCTTCATAAGCATAAAATAGCTTTTCACCTATTTTTTGCTGATTTTTTTCAACATCTTTTAATATAGACTTTACTTCTTCTTCTCCTTTGTCTATAACATTATTTTTTTTAATTTTACCAGTCATTATCTTTTCTAAATCTTTTTCTAAGGTTCTTGTAAGCTCTTCATTTGTTAAATCATTAGCATAATCTTTTAATGTGTCAATAATATTTTCTCCAAGTTTTTTAACTTCAATTTGTTTATTTCCTTGGATATAATCCCTATCATAGAGTTTAGAAATAATATCTGCTCTTGTTGCTTTGGTTCCAAGTCCTCTTTTTTCTAATTCTTTGATTAAAGATGATTGGTTGTATCTTGCAGGTGGTTTAGTTTCTTTTTCTTCAGAAATAATCTCTTTAACTTTTATTTCATCACCTTTAGCTATTTCTGGGAATTCATCTGCTTCAAGTTTTCTGTAAGGATAATGTGCTAACCAACCCATAAATGAAATCCTTTTTTGTCTAAAGAAGAATTTTTCATCGGCAATATTTAAATCTACTCGCATTGTTTCCATTTTTCCATCAACAGAAAATACACTTATAAATCTATTTACAATAAGCTTATATATCTTTTCTTCATCTGTTGTTAATTTTTCAGGTAGTATTCCTGTTGGATGAATTGCAGGGTGGGCAGGATCATCTTTTTTACCTTCATTTGGTTTTAATTTTGAAAATTTCTTTTTATTATTCTCATTATATACTTCCTCAATGTGAGTTCTAAAAATTGAACTTGCAGATAGTTCTTTTAGGATATTTTCAAGTTCTAAACTATCTGGAAGTTTTTGAGATGATGTTCTTGGATAAGAAGTGTATCCATTGGTATACAATGATTGAGCTATTGTTTGAGTTTTTTTAGGTGAAAATCCAAAGACAGAATAGCTTTCAGATTGAAGTCCACTTAAATCAAATGGAACAGGAAGTTTTTTAGTTGACTCTGTTGTTTTCACTTTTGTAACTACTCCCGCTACTTCAGATTTTCCTTTTTTGATTTTAGCTTTTGTTTTTTTATCTATTTTTTCTTTAATATCTTCAAAATCTACTTTTCCACCAGTAACTTTATCAAAAATAGCTTTTGCTTTTTTTAATTCGGTTATCTTTCCATCAACATGTTCTGCTACTATATCCTCTTTGATTAAATCTTTTAAAATAGCTTTAAGCATCCAATAAGGTTCTGGAATAAATTCTTGGATTTCTTTTTCCCTATCAACCAATATTGACAATGTAGGGGTCTGAACTCTACCTGCAGACATATTTATGTATCTATGTTTTGTTATTTTAACTGATTGAGATAGTGCTTTTGAGATATTAACTCCAAAATAGTAATCTAAAACATGACGAGATTCTCCACTGTCTGCTTGGTTTAAATCAAGTGGAATTTGATTTTCATAAGATGTGAGGATGTCTTTTTTTGTTAATGTTGAAAATTTCATTCTTGTGGTATTTTCAATTCCTTTTTGCCCTGCAGAAAACAGCACAGCATGATAACCAATTAAAGTTCCTTCTCTATCGTAATCGCATGCATGAACAAATTTATCTGATGTTTTTGCGAATTTAGCAATTGCTTTTTGATATTCTTTTATGTATCCTTTTCCTTTTTCATTTTCATAAGCAGGAACCCATTTTAAATCAAAATAATACTTTTCTCTTGAATTTTTTGGGCTAAGTGAATATAAATGACCAACTGCTGATGCAACAGTTATTTTTTTATTGTCTTTTTCTAATTCCCAATAGTTAACTTTTCTTCCATATTTTTGTTTTTTAGCACTTGATGATAGCGCTTTAGCTATTTTTTCCGCAGATGATGGTTTTTCGCATATAATTAGTTCATTCATTTTATCACAATTAATTATTACTTAATTTAAATATTATGCTGTTAGTATTATATAAAATGTTATTATAATTTGGATAATAAAATAATTTGGATAATAAATTTGATATTAATTGTTATTATATTAAAAATGTTATTATATAAACAATAGTATTATATAAAATAGTATTATATAAAATATTATTATAATATTGACTTAAAATTTTTGTTTTTCTACTATTAAAAATTTTCTAATTTTAAGTTTTTGTTATTTCTATATTACTTATTAGTATTAATGTATTAATTTGAATAATGTAAGTGGATGGCATGATTTAAGTAATCTAAGTGTAAAAAAAGAAATTTTAACTAAAAGCTTCCCCTTATTGAAAAGTTAACGGTGTTTATTTTTAAAATATGAGTATGCTAAAATTATAAACTGTATGAAATGATTAATTTAGACATACAACCACCTCATTCATTCACAGAGGTTTTATCATAGTCAATAACTTATTTAAAATACAGCAGTTCTGTTTTTTGAGATTATAATAAAAAAAGCCATCCAGTTATATAACTATAAATTTTTGTATGTGGCTCATGAGAAGAACCACATTTAAAAAATTTGTTGTATAATAAATTCAAAATTAGTAAGATTGGACGAAGTAGATTTTGTATTTTATAGCATATAAATATTTTTATTCCATATTCTCTTTTTTTTATTTCATATTCATTTTTTATAGCTTATAATTTAATAACAAGGAAGTAAGATCATTTTTTTAATCTTCAAATAGTTTTTTGACTTTTTTTAATTCTTCAGGAATGTTTATCTGTTGGGTGCATAGTTTAACACATAGTCCACAGTTTATACAATTGGAAGCTTTTTGATTATTATTTAAAACAAGATTGTAGTGATGTTTTGTCTGTTCATGTTCATTAAAAATATAAGATTGGTTATATTCCTTAAAACAATCAGGAATCATAACTCCCTGAGGACAAGGCATACAATATCCACAACCATTGCAATCGTTTCCTTTTTTACTTTTATATTCTTTTGCAACTTCTTTAATTAACTCCTTTTCTTGAGCACTCATTGTGTTTGCTAAACTATTGTTTGCAATAGCTATATTCTCTTTTAATTGTTCCATTGTGTTCATTCCACTTAAAACCAAATCAACTTCTCTCATATTGTAAAGATATTTAAAAGCCCACTGTGCAGGAGTTCTTTTTTCATCGTAACTATTCCAAATAGCTTGAATGTCTGAAGGAATATTATTTGCTAATTTTCCTCCTCGCAGTGGTTCCATAATAATATTGCCTAATCCAAGAGCATCAGCATATCTTAATCCATCTAAACCACTTTGAAAATCAACATCTAAATAATTCATTTGTGTTTGCGTGATGTCCCAATTATAGTCATCTAAAACTTCAATAAAGAAATCAAAACTATCATGAAATGAAAATCCGATGTATCTTGCTTTATTTTCATCTTTTAATTTATCTAAAAACTTTAAAACATTTAAATCTTTTAAAGGATTCCAAATATCTTTTTTAACTGAATGAATAAGGTAAAAATCAAGATAATCTGTTTGAAGTAATTCTAATTGTCTATTAAATATTTTTTCCATATCATTTTCTGTTTTAATTAACCAACTTGGCATTTTTGTTGCAATATAAATATCTTCTCTTTGAAATTTATTGTTTTTAAAGCTATTTGAAAAATATTTTCCTAAAAATCTTTCACTTTCACCTTCTTTTGTGAAATCATTTCCATGATATGGATATGCAGTATCAATATAGTTAATTCCATTTTTTATTGCATAATCTAATAATTTGGTGGCTTCATTTTTATTTATGTTATTTTTTTCATCATTGATTGTTGGAAGTCGCATAGCTCCAAAGCCCAAAACAGAAACTTTTGCATCAGTATTTCCTAATTTTCGATATTGCATATTATCAATTTTTTTATTTAGTTTTTATTTGGTTTTTATTTGGTTTTTATTTAGTTTTTATTTAGTTTTTATTTAGTTTTATGTATTTTTTTGTAATTTGATTTTTTTTTATTTTATAATTCTTTTTTAAGCTTAGATTTTAAAGAAATATTGTCTTTTTTAGTTTTATATATTCTTGCTTTAACACACTTCATTTCTTTAAATTTATATGTAAACTCTTCTTTTAATCTTATATTCTTATTATTCATTTGAATATAAAAATTATATGACGATCCTTTGTCTAAAAAATATTCCCATTTTATTTTAAAGGTTAATTTATCAATTAAATGATCCATATAAAATATTTCTTTAGTTTCTCTTTTTTTAATAATAATTTTTAAATCTTCTGGTATTTCTTCTTTTTTCATTAAAAATATGTATAATGCATCTCGTTTAGGAGTGATGTTGAATAAATTATTTAATTTTATTGATTTTGATTTAGTTTTTGTGATATTTGTATTTTTCATTGGATTATTTTGTGTTTTTGATTTAGTTTTACATAATCTAAATGATAAATTTGAATTTTTAGTTTTATATGGTGTTAAAATAATATCTGATTTGTTTTTAAGATTTAAATTATCAATTCTATGTTTTACATTGATTCTAATTAAAAATTCGTATTTCCAGACTTTGTCACGAATATAAATATCAAATATCTCACTGTTTTCGTTTTTGTAAATATTTTTATTTTTTTGATAATTTTCTGTATTTTCAATTAGTTTTAATAGTTCTTCAATAATTTTATTATCAATTATAACTTGATTTTTAGTTATTTTTTTTGATAGTCGTTTTTTACTCTGTCTATGTTTAATTATTAAATATTTTTCACCAGGAACTTTTAAATCTTTGAAAGTAAATATTAAACCTTTTGGACTTTCTTGAATATTATATTCATAGCGATTTAAAAGGGTTTTTCTTTCGTTTTTTAATTTAGTTTTTATTGAATTTTTAATATTATTTTTCACCATTTAAATCAACTTTATTTAAAAAACAATAAAAAGATAATAAAAAAACAATAAGAATAAGGTTATGGAAATGAACAATATTAATATTTTAAAAATTCTTAAATTTTAAATAGTAATTTTATATATTAAATAATAATTAATAAGTTTTATAATTTAAAATTAATAAGTTTTATAATTTAAATTCAATAATTTAATAAATAACTTAATAATTAAGATGCTTTAGGTTAATAACCCATATTATCGTGTCTTGCTTTCAAATCAGCTTCAGTTGCACCCATTGCATACATTAATTCTGATATTAATCCGTCTAAAAATACAAGAGATGTTAATTCAAAAGCAGTTCCCAAAGGAGTAAGGGATGAGTAATTTCCATCCATTTGACGTTTGATATAATCTTCTTCTTTATCTATATCATTTTTTGTTCTTCCATGAACCCATAAAACAGAGTCAGAAAGTTTTCCAATAGTTGAATCTGTATATGATGTTAATGATAAAACTTTTGCTCCTTTTTCTTTAGCTATTTTAACTGGTGAAACAATACTATTAGTTTCTCCTGAACCAGAAATAGCGATAATACAATCATTAGCTTTAATTGCTGGAGTTATAGTTTCACCAACGATAAATACAGTTTTTCCAAGGTGCATTAATCTCATTCCAAATGCTTTTGCAACAAGACCAGATCGTCCAGCACCAATGACGAAAATTCTTCCAGATTGGGATATGATTTCAACAAAATTTTTAATAACATCTTCTTTTATGTATCCACTAGCATTTTTAATATTTTCCAAAATAGCGTCAATAGCAAGATTAATAAACATTTTTAAACCTTATACCTATATTTTTATAGTTTTATCTTTGAATTACTTATAAATATTTTAATTAATAATTAATTTGTATGTATTTTATAATTTCATGAGTGATTTATAATTTTATTTTATAATTTTATAAATAGTTTATAATAATGATATAAATTATAAAAATAATTTGTTTATAATATCATAAATAATTTTGTAAAATATTTTTTTTTTTACAAATGAATATTTTTTTATTATTTTTTTATAAAATTAATTTTTAAATATATATTAAAAAAATAATAATTTGATATTAAATGGCAATAGGAAATTAAATGGTAATAGAAGATATTTAAATGCTTAAAATTCATTGGCTAATGATTCAAAATCTTCTTTAAAAACGTTTAACACTGTTTGAGTGTAAGTTCTATCTACTTGTGGTTTATTTCCTAATTCTTTAATAAAAACACTTAATTCATCGGTATCTCTAAATTTTGCTATGATAATTGCATCATATTCTCCTGTAACATCGTAGGCAACAACAATATTTTTTGTTAAATTTTTATCATTTAACCATTCAATTGATTGACTATCGTTTAATTTAACACCAATGACTGCTGTGATATTAAAACCACAACGTTTGTGGTCTAGTTGTGCAGTAAACGATTTAATGATATTATTTTCAATTAATTTTTCAATTCTATTATGAATAGTCCCAACTGATATATTTAATTCATTAGCTATTGTTCTATACGGAGTTCGGGAGTCAATGGATAATATTTTAATTAATTGTCGATCTATTTCATCTAATTCAATTTTATATTCGTTATTTCCAGACATAATGCACATTCCTATTAACTTTCATTTTTAATTATATCAATAACTATTTCTTTCAATGATTCAATATCAACATCTGTTTTTATTCCTAAAAGATTAAAATGGGTTTTAGTAGCAGTGTATCCTTTATCTTTAATGGCTTCAAAAACTTTATCTTGTTTTGGAGCATTTGTTTTTATATTTTTAGAAATTTTATGAATATCATAGAATGTTATTGGGCTTTCAGATTCTTCATAGATAGTAGTTAATAATTTTAATATCTCATCTTTGGTATTTAATTGTTTATTATCTAATTCAATGAGCATTTTATTAATAAATTCTTTATTTTCAATAGATCCTATCCATAAAGGTCCAGCTATTTTCATTTTATATCCACATATTGGACAAGTGATATCAATAGCAGAACTTAATCCTTTTACCGTGTTTCTATAAAGACATTTAGGACAATGAGTTATATGTCCAATATTCTCTTTTATTGAATTATCTGTAGCTGCGGATCCTTTATTGATTTTTAAATACATTCTCATATAATGTTCGCTACTATGAGCAAATTTAATTTCCATATATTTTTTATATTTGGCAAGAGTAAGCGCAACAAAGCCAGCAAGTATTCTAATGCCTGTTTCATGACAATATTCGCTTTTGTATGGCAGTGCATTGTATTTTCTAATACATGGTTCTTTATATGTTCCACAAAGTGCAGAAGTATCTGTTGCAGTCACACAAAGCATTCCATCTTTTTTAATAGTGTAACATGCAGAATCTAAAAAGAATGATGGTGTTCCAAATGGATCAATATCAATAACATCAAACAATCCTCTATTTTCTCTTAAAAATATATTTGCTTCTTTTTGAAAAAAATCTACTTTAACATTATTCTCTTGTGCATTGTATTTTCCCCAATTCATTGCGTTTGAACTAATATCATTAATTCCAATAGCTCCAACACTGTTTATTTCTTTTTTATAACGAATTCCTCGTATTCCACTACCTCCAAATAAATCACAAATATTTATTTCTCGATCAATCTCTTTTTGAAATGTTTGAAGTGCTAATATTGATAAATCTCGATTTAATTCCATTTTAGGATTATAAAAAACAGGTGCACTTGATGAAACTTTATCAAAACATGGAAAAGCTATTTTAACATTCCCTTCTTCAACAATATCTATATTTTGATAATCATTATCAGTTATATTGATATTGCTAAAATTATAACTATTTTTATTATTTTTATCAATATTTTCGATTAAATTGTCTTTTTTGTTATTGTTTTCATCTATTTCATCTATTTTCTCTATTTTATCTATTTCATCTATTTCATCTATTTTATTGGAATGATTATTATTTATCATATTTTCACTAAATTATTATAGTTTTAACTTATTTTCATATTAATCATTATTAATTCTCATTATTAAAAATTTCAACATTATTAATAGTAACAAATCTAAATAAGTTAAAATATAAAAATTAAAGATATAAGTAATTAAAGATATAAGAATTAAAGATATAAAAATTATAACTTATAAAAATAATAATATGTTATAATACAATATAATATAATATCAAAATTTGATATAAATTATTATTAATTATTTAAAATCAAATAAATAAATATTACTAAATATTACTAAATAGTAGTAAATATTACTAAAATAAATATCACAATAAACTATTATCATATATTTATATATGTAATTAAAATATTTAAAGTGTTTAAAATGTCACAAATCAAAATATCTATTGCAAATCCAATAATTGAAGATGAAGAAATTGAAGAAGTTGTGAAAGTCCTTAAATCAGGAATGATTGCTCAAGGACCAAAAGTAGAAGAATTTGAAAAAGAATTCGCAGAATATGTTGGGACTAAATATGCAATAGCTACTAGTTCAGGAACAACAGCACTGCATACTGCTTTACTTTCAGCAGGTGTTGGAAATATTACTGGAGAATTAATAGAAAAAGATAATATTGATGAAGTAATCACTACACCATTTTCTTTTGCTGCAACAGGTAACACTATTCTTCATGCAGGAGGAAAACCAGTTTTTGTTGATATTGATAAAGAAACATATAATTTAGACCCATCAAAAATAGAAGAAGCTATTACAGATAAAACAAAAGCTATTATGCCAGTTCAATTGTATGGTCAACCAGCAGAAATGGATGAAATAAACAAAATAGCTAAAAAAAATGATTTAGTTGTAATTGAAGATGCTGCACAAGCTCATGGTGCAATTTACAAGGATAGATATGTTGGAAATCTTGGAGATTTAGCTTGTTTTAGTTTTTATCCTACAAAAAACATGACAACAGGAGAAGGTGGAATAATAACAACAAACAATGAAGATTATGCTAAATTAGCTCGAAAAATTCGTGCTCATGGAGAAAGTAAACGATATGAACATGATATTTTAGGATACAATTTTAGATTAACAGATATTGGTGCAGCTATTGGTCTTGCTCAATTAAAAAAGCTTGATGGATTTAATTCAAATAGAATAGCTAATGCAGAGTATTTAAATGAAAAATTAGCAGATATTGATGGAATAAAGACTCCTGTTAAAGGAAAAGATTCCAAACATGTTTATCATCAATACACTATAAAAATAGAAAAAGGAAATAGGGATGATTGGGTTGAATTCTTAAATGAAAACGGTATTGGAACTGGTATCCATTATCCAATTCCTATTTATAAACAAATTCTTTATAAAAACTTAGGATATAATGATAAACTCACAAATACTGAGGATGTTGCTTCAAAAGTATTATCTTTACCAATTCATCCATCATTAACTAAAGAAGATTTAGATGAAATAGTTAGAGTTTTAAAACTTGCTAATGATAAATTATAAATCTAATTGGTAATAAATTATAAATCTAATTGCTAATTATAATATTAATTTTAAATCTAATTGCTAATTATAATATTAATTTTAAATGTTCAAATAAAAAATAAATATAATCTTATTTACCGATAAAATGACAAATCAAAAAGAAAACAATTCTAATGGTGGAACAAAAGCAGTTTTAACGGCGTTATTGTCAAATATTTTAATTGCTGTATCAAAATTTGTAGCATTTATAGTTACGGCTTCGGCATCGATGTTAGCTGAATCTATACATTCATTTGCAGATAGTGTCAATCAAATACTTTTATTATTTGGAAATAAACAATCAAAACGTCCTGCTGATGATTTACATCCTTTTGGATATGGTAGAGAACAATATTTTTATGCATTTGTAGTATCTTTGATTTTATTCTCTATTGGGGGTTGTTTTGCAATTTTGGAAGCTATTGAAAAGATTCAAACACCTCATGAAGTTTCATCATCTTTATTGTTGCCTTTAATTATTCTATTTATTGCTTTAATATTAGAAACATTTTCATTAAGTGTAGCTATTAAAGAATCAAAACCATATAAAGGAGATAAAGGATATTTTGAATTTATAAAAACTGCTAAAAATCCTGAATTGATGGTTTGTCTTTTAGAAGATACTGCAGCAGTTGTTGGTCTTGTAATAGCTATTATTTGTTTATTCTTAGCCCATTTTACTCATAATCCATTATTTGATGCAATAGGTTCTGGTTTAATCGGTGTTTTACTTATTTGTGTTGCAATAATATTGGCTACAGAGATAAAATCATTATTAATTGGTGAATCTGCCGATCCAGAAGTTATAGAAACAATAAATCGAGAATTTGTAGGTGGGAAGATTAAATCAGTGATTCATAACAAAGTTGTTCATTTAAGTCATGATGGACTACTTGTCACTGCCAAAGTTGAGTTTTTACCAAATGTAAAAAGCGAAGAAATTTCAGCACAAATAGATCAAGCAGAAATAAGAATTAGAGAAGCTTTACCACAATATAAAATAGCTATTTATGCTGAAAGTGATGTCCATAATGAAAATAAACAATTAAAGGCTTAAAAATGGATAAAATTCAAAATAGAATAAAAATAGAATATTTTTAAAAATTTAAAAGAAATTAGGAAAAATAATCGAAAAATAATATTTATAAAAATTAATTATTAAAAGAATAATCTTTATTTAATAATTCATTATTATCTCTTTCTTTATAAATTAAACCACTAGCTCTTGCATTAAACAATGAAGAATATGTAGAAACCAAGAAAATAGAAACTACAATACCACTAACTCCTGTTGACATTATTAAAGCAGAAGCTATTAAAAAAACATAGGAGAAAATGAATAAAAGAATTAAAAATGAAATATATTTTCTCCAGCTAATTTTTCCAATATCTGAAAATATTTGTTTTAATTGGAATGCTGATTTAAATGAATTATACTTTGCTAAACGACAAATAGCTATTGTTTCAACTATTTTAAAAATAAAAATTAAAACAACTACTAAAGCAAATAATTTCATGAAAACAAATCCAACAGACAATAAAAAGTCCTCAGGAATGTGATTTTGAAAATTAACTCCATATTGATTGTAGTATACTAAAAATTTATTAAATATTTCAACAATATTCATTTTAATAGCTACAAAACTAATAATGATTAGTGGAATTATAAAATAAATTAATTCTACAAGAAAATATTTGATTCCATCAGATAAATTCTTCTTAATAGCTATTTTTGGAAGTAATATTTCAATTTTCTTACCATAAATACTTTCTCTAAACTTTTTCTCCTCAGCAATATAATCAAATTTAGAATCAGAATTATTTTCATCATTATTAATATTTTCACCAATATTTCCACTATTTTTTCTATTAAATAGATTAATATCATTATTGTTTAAATTATTATTGTCCTTATTCTCCTTATTATCATCATCATTATCATTAATTGTTTCTCTAATAACAGAAAGAATATAACCCAAAATAATAAATGAAATAATTAAAGTCACAATAAATAAAATTTCGTTAATAATAGTCCCAAAATCATAAAAACTTGTTATAGAACTAATAATCATTAAAACTCCAAGAATTAGAAATCCTTTTAAATCCATTAATGGATATTTAAAACTATCACTAAAAATACCTCTCAACGACATAATCACACCGACTACTTCAATTAATTAAATTTTCTATTGTATTTACTTTATCTTCCAGTGTCCTATTCGATTTATCTCTTCTATCATCAATTTTAATGACAGTATAAACCCTATTAATTCCCATATCAAAAATAGCTTCTTGAACATTTTGAATAACTGAATAAATCTCATCAAGAAACTCAGATTCAATTAATGTCCCCATAGCATTTAACTGATACTTAATTCCAGACTTTTTAATAGTTTCAACAGCCACAGCAACATAATCTCCTAATTCTGTGCCATCAATCCCTATTGGAAGTATAGCAATATCTGCAATAATCATGATAAATGATTTATATTAAATAATATAAGTAATTTATTAAATTTGATAATTTTTAAATCTTAAAATGATTAAAAATCTTAAAAATCTTAAAATGAAAAATGAAAAATGAAAAATAAATAGAAAATATGTAGAAAATATAAATAAAATCATGTTAATATAATAAATTTAATAAATTTATATTATAATATTGTTTAAATTAAAATATTGGCTAAAATTACTTTAAAATATCTGTGAAAATATGTTGTCCTTAATTTTATTTAATATACTATTAATTTTGATTATTTTATTGATTATATTTATATTATATTGTTATTTTATAAAAAGAATAAGTGTATTAAGCTATTTAGTTTATTTATTCTTTAAATTCTTTGGAAGTTTAAAAACAATAGAAAAAAATAAAAAAGCAATAAAAAAAGAAGAAACAAACAATGAAATTAAAATTCCTAAATTAAATAATCCTCATTTCTGTATTAATGATTATAATCATCCAATATTAAAAATAGGGGGTAGAAAAGCAGAAAAAGTAAATAAAGACACAATTATAATTTATTTGCATGGTGGAGGATACACTGCTAAACCATTACCATTTCATTACACATTTTGTGATAAATTAGTAAGTAAATTTAATTATATAGTTTACATGCCATTATGCCCTCGTGCACCTAAATATTCATACAAAGAAGTATTCAACTACCTAGATGAAGTTTATAATGAATTATCTAAAGAATATGAGCATATTATATTAGCAGGAGATAGTGCTGGTGGAGGTATGGCTCAAGCATTATGCCAATACATTAATGAAAAAGAATACAAACAAGTGGATAAATTAATATTAATAGCTCCATGGCTTGATGTTTCTATGAGTGACTATGAAGATATAGATTTATTAGAAAAAACAGATCCAAGATTTTCAGTCCTTGGAATGAGATACCATGGACAATTTTACAGCAAAGGTGATGATAACTATTTTGTTAATCCACTTCACCATGGAAAAATCCATAATCTTCCAAAAACACTATTACTCGTATCAAACACGGAATTATTATATAAACAATCAGTTTTATTAAAAAAAGAATATGATAAAAATAATTTAGATATGAAAATAATAGATTATAAAAATATGTTTCACTGCTTCCCACTTGCATATCCCTACTTATATGAATCAAGAAAAGCTTTTAAAGAGATTGTAGAATTTATAGAGGAATAAAACTATTATTAACTCTAACATCTAAAAATCCAGAAATTAAAATTTAATTTAAAGTTTTATTTTTATTTTTTTCCTCTTGAAACTTAATAGCCATTGCATTAATTTCATCTATTGTTTTTCCTTCCCATAAATCTCTTTGCCACTCAGTATAATCGAATTTATCTCGTTTAATTAAATCTATAAATCTTTCAGCATCAACTAAACCTAATTTTTTTTACTAAAATGTCCATAGATTCATATCTTTAAGTAAATATTCAGTTTTAATATAATTACATAATGCCAAAATTCTACTATCAATCCAATATTTTAGATATTTATTCAAAAAATTAGGAATTAATCCAAAATTATTTAAATTTTCACAAATAATTTTAAAATCTACCATTTGGGCAAATTCTAATTCTTGACGATCCGAATGACCATTAATTAATATTGGGTTACCATCATCATCAAAGGTAAATTTTATATACATATTACCATTTCTTAATGTTGGGTAACATATCATAATATTAATATTAGGGTCAGTAGGGATATTTTCATATCCATATTCATATAACCAAACTAACATTATATCAAATGTCCATAGCTTCATCTTAAAACTGTTTCAGATTTCATAATTTTACTTCCCATAGTAATAAAAATAATAGAGCAATAACTTTAATTTCTTTATTTATCCTCCATCTAAAATTTTTCCACTATTTTCATAGCCAATTTGATTTTTTAAAATTTTTCTACTATCTACAATCATTTTTATTTCATGATTCTTCATATTTCCACTGCCTTTTATGGAATTACACTCTTTACATAATGTTTGAAGATTATTAATATCATTAGTTCCTCCTTTAAATATTGGTATGATATGATCAATAGTTAAATCTTCATAATTTCGATTTCCACATGCTTGGCAAGTGCAATTGTCTTTTTCAAAGACTGTTCTTTTAATATTCTTTGGGATATATGTTCTTTGATTATCATTATTCTTATTAGCCCTTTCATTTTTTAAAATATTTTTTAAATCTTTTACATGAAATTCTAAAGCACGATTTTCTTCTTTAAGAGTTGTATTTTCATCCAAAAATACTTTTTCATCTGAAAGGTTTATTATTCTTTGATATTCGGTATTTTCTTCTTTTAATTCTTTAATAGTTTCATCAAGTCGTAATTTCACATTTTTTAGATGTTTCAATTCATTATTATTGTTTATCATTATATTTTGAGATTTAATAAGTTCATTTATTTTATTTCCCAACTGATTCATTAACGGGTTCGTAGCTATTTTTGAATTATTAAATGTCTCTTTTTCTACCTCAGATTCTAATTTTAAATCATTATTTGCTAAGTTTTCTATTGAATCTTGTATTTCCACAACATCTATTTCTTTTTCCTTTACTTTTTCACTTAAATTTTCTTTTTCTAAGCTATTATTTATATTTTCATAATAATTTCCAATATGCATTTCTTGTATATTGATGATTTTTCGATTTTTATTCTCATCAATCTCTTTTATATCTTCGTTATGATGATTATTTTCTTCAATTTCACTTTCAATACTATTTTTATTATGTTTAATTTCTTTTTCGCTAATATACTCAATATTTTTAATTTTTTCTTCGAATTCTCGTTGAATAAACACAATTTGATTTTCATATTCATTTCTTATTTGGATGTTATTTGATTCAATAGCTTCAAGAATTGTATTTTCATATTTAGCTATTATTTTTCTTTCAAATTCTTTTTCTAATTCTTTATACTCTTTTTTAAGTGTTCTTTCTAAGGTTTTATACTTTTTATCTAAGCTATTTTCCATATCTTTTTTTATTTTATTTTCTAATTTAAGATATTTAGCTATTAATTTTTCCTCAATTTTCCGTAACTTATCGTTTGATTCTTTTTTAAGATTTCTTTCTATTTTTTTATATTCTTTAGTTGTAATTATTTCATTTTCATTTTCATTTATTTTTTCACTTATTTCTTTATTAGTATTATCATTAACATTATTATTTTCTTCATCACTTTTTTCATTGGTTTTGTTAGCTATTTTAGATTCTTCAATTGTTTGATCTTCAATTGGAGTTATTTTAAAATTTGATTCTTTAGTATCGATATTTGCAATTTCAATTTCACCAGATGGTTTCATTATTGCAGAATTATTTAATTCTACAGGACTTATTTCTATTTCAGAGCTATTATCTTCATTTGTTGAAGAAATTAAATTCATCATAGTGTTAATATCTCCTTTTATATTGCATATATTTCCTAATTGATTCATTTGCATCTCTCCATGATTTTTGTGTATTTAAATCTTTTTTTATTTTATCTCAAAAAATAATTCTTAAAAAAAATAATATTTATTTTCTTCTTATAAATCATCTTTTTTATTTCATAGTATATAAATGTTTTGGTTTTTCAATTTTGAAAAAAATAATTAAAAATAAAGAATAAAACAATTTTAAATTAAATAAAAAATTAACTAATAATCCTTAGCTTGCAATGAAGTTAATTCAAAAATTCGTTTAAAAAAAGCACTGTAGCCAACATATCCAACTGCTTGAGGTTGAATACATGAAAGATTATTTATTCTAATGATTAATCGATTTACTGTCGTTGGTTCAAAGTGAAAATCATCAAACCTTTGCATTTTGTCACCTAAAACTCCATATTCTTTAGTGCTTGAGCAAAGTCTCAAATTTTCTAATATTTTTAGTTCGTGATCATTCATAATATAATCCAAAACTACTGCTTGACCGTATTCTCCCATATTATATCTCTCAAGTCCTTTATACTTCACACTGTTAAAATTAACATTGCTTAAATTCTCTGGTTTAACCATAATAAACACCTATTTCTTATTCATATTCATTAATCCTTTCACTATATACACTTTTAATTTCAAACCTCAAAACAAGTTATGGAACATATATATTGGCATATCGTTTGTTTAAATACCTTTAAAATCAATTTTATGCATAGCAACAGGAGGTAGTGGAATATCTATAGTAATTTCATGAGGATCTTTTCCACCAATAGTCCAAACATTAAAGCTTAAATCAATACTTTCATCAACGTCATAGACAAAATCGCTTAAAGCACATCTGAATGGATCCATACCAAAATCATAGCTAACACTATTAGGCATCCATTTTTTTAAATCTTTTATCAAATCTTCATTTTTGGACATAGCATTTTGAAAATCATTAGGATTCGTATCTTTTAAATATTTAAAAACAATAACAAGCATTGTTGCCCAATTTTCAATAGGATGATTTAGCACATTACGAACATCATTGCAGTCACCATCTTCAGAAATTTCGGGTAATTCATATATTTTTCCATTAAGGTTAAATGAATGTAAATAAAACAAAGGAGCAAATTCATATACTGTTTTTACTCCAACCCATGGGTTAAAATAGTCATCAACTAAATATCTTATTTTTTCGCTAAATCCTTTTCCGTCTAATTTATTTATTTTTTCAATTTGGGATTCAGAAAGCACATTACTTAAATTCTCTGGTTTAACCATAACAAACACCTATTTCTTATTCACATTATTTATTATTCAGATTCATATAATCCTTTCACTAGACACAATTTTAATTTCTGGTAACTCTTTTATAGGTCTCCAATCATGTAGTGGGACATCTATAGTAACTTCATCAGGATCTTTTCCACCGATAGTCCAAACATTAAAACTCAAATCAATACTTTCATCAATTCCCCAGATTACCATTTCTAAAAACTCTCGATTTATATGGAGGAGTAATGCATCAGATGCATCTTTACTATCATCCAATAATTTATTTAAATCTTCAATTAACCAATCGTCTCCCCCGACATATCTCAAAAACTCTTCATAAATTGACATGAGTTTTTTGTGAAATTCCTTAGGATTCTTGTCTTTTAAATATTTCAAAACAAAAGAAGTCATATATTGCCAATCATGAATAGGTTCAGCATCTAACTCATCATTAAACATATCTGAAGTTACTTCATATGTTTTTCCATCAAGATTAAACGAATGCAAACATAAATATACATTATATTTAAAGTCATGCACTTTTTTTATTCCTGGCATTTCGTTGAAATATTCATCAACTAAAACTCTTATTTTTTCGCTGAAACCTTTTCCTTCTAATTGATCTATTTTGTCAATTTGAGATTTAGAAAGCATTACAGATTTTTTTTCGAGAGGAACATATACTATGCTATTAGTTTTAATGAAGTCTAAGAGAACTTTATACCTAAAAATATTATCCATATCTTCCATATTATTCAAGCTATTTAAAAAGTCATTAGATTTTCGATAAGTCTCATATTCACTTTTAGATAAATAATCAGTATTATTTTTGGATATTGCATAAGCAACATAAATAAAATTTTTTAATGATTTAGTATCTAATTTTGAATCTTCTCCATAAGCATATAAGCAAAGGATAATATCTTTTTCACTATCTGAAGCTGTTGAAAACAATTTATCATTATTAAAAATATCGTTATCAACAAAAAATTCATCAAACTCATAAACTAAAGATCCATTATGGATTTTTTCATTAGCTTTGGTAATCTTTTGAATGTCTAATATTTCAAATAAATTAATTTTATTCTCATCTACTTTGTCTTTTTTATTTCTATATCCATGTCTTGAATTTTTACTATTAAAGTTTATAAAAACTTTATCGCTTGTGAAAAATTCTGAAGAAACTTCTTCTAACTTATTTTCATTTATATTATTATTAGTATTCATATTGTCGCCAATATTTTCATCATTTATTTGATCTTTTGATAAATCATTTTCTTTTGTCATTTTAACACCTTGTATCAATATATTTTAAAATTTTAATATTGAGACTATAATTTTTCAATATCTTTCTTAAAAGATGAACGCATGTATCATCTAATATACTTTTATAATATCCCCTATATAAATGCTTCTGTTTAAATTCAGAATATTGATTAGGATAATTTATTTATAATAAGAAGATATATTTAAATTATAGTTCCTCTTATTATCATATATAGTTCTTCTTTTTTTAATATATATACTTTTCGGTTTTTTTGAAAATATTAAAATAAATTATTTGTAAAAGGTATTTAATTTAAAAAATAAGAAATAATTATTAATTATATTAAAAAATATAATTTAAAACAATAATATAGTTAATAATTTTAATATATTATATTTAATAATTAATTTTAATAATTTTTAATTAATTAAAATTAAAAATAAGAATATATTTAATAATAATTTAAGTAATAATTGTAATTAATTATTAAACAAAAAATTTGAATTTTTATTAGGATTAATATAAAAAATAAAAGTTAAAAAAGAGAATTAATAAAAATCAAGCCATTAACATCAAAAGAATAGCTAATAATCATGTTATGAAAAGTGTGAAAGAAATAGTAAATAAAAAAATTAAAGTATTTTAAGAATACAGTTAAGACCATTACAAATAAACTTAAAAAGAAACATTTTTAAGTAATAAAAAATAAATAAAAAGTAATAAAATATTACTAATACTATTTTTTTAGAGTTTTATAAATTATTATTTGATAAGAAATTATGTATTCAATAAAATAATGGTGAATTAAATGGATCAAATTGATTTTAATAACATAAAAATTAAATTATTAACTGAGAATAATGTAATAAACCAGTTTGACTGTGGAAATACTGATTTAAATGAATTTTTACAAAAAGATGCGATAATTCAAAAGAATTTCATGTTAAATACAAGTTATTTAGTTTATTATGACGACAAAATAGTCGGTTTTTTTACATTATCTACAGACATTATAAATTTAAAGAAATTAAGTGACAGTTACAAAGAAAAATTTGAAGGAAAAGAAATTAAATATAAAACATTCCCTGCAATAAAATTAGGCAGATTAGCAATAGATAAAGAATTTCAACAAAAAGGAATAGGTGAATTATTAATTCAATGGATAATTAATTATAGTTTATCTATTTCTAAAAATATAGGATTTAGATTTATCAGTATTGATGCTTATATAACTGCATATAAGTTCTATCAAAAGCATTATTTTCAAATTGTTCCAAAAAATTTAAAACAAATACTTGAAAAATTTGAAAAATCAAAAACTCGTGACAAAAAAGCTGCTGAAAAAATGACAATTCCAATGTTTCTTGATTTATACAAATTTAAATCATTGCTATCCTAAAACTAAACAAATAAAATAAAAAAAACCCGTATTAATTTTTAAAAATATTAATCTATCTCAAGGGGGTTGAAATTTTCAAAACGTTTAATGATTTTCTTCATAAATTCTAATTCTTCATCTGTAGCTGGTTCACTGATCATTTCCATGAATTTATCTGCTTCTTTACCATATAATATAGGTGTTGGTTCAATTGGTTTTGCCATGTTAACTACTCCTGTAAACTATATATTACTATTTTTTAATGTTATATTATTTAAACTTTTATATTTCTAGCAAATATTAATAATTATTAAATTTATTAAAATTTTTAATAATATTGTAAAATCATGTTAAATTAATTGAAAACCTTAATAATACTAAAAAAATAACAACAATGTGGCATGTTTGATATTTTGTGTTAAATTACTCCAGACATTAGTTTACTAACCTTATGTCTCATTAAAAATAATATTATTCCTCCAATTACTATTATTATTCCCCATATTCCAAAATATAGTAGTTCATTGTTTGGATATACTTTTACTGTTTGAGATACTATTGCTTCTCCAACGCTGTCTCCTATTAGCCATATTCCCATCATTTGTGCTCTTATTTTGTTTGGAGCTAACTTTGAAGTTACTGAAACTCCGATTGGATAAATTAATGCATATCCTATTACTAGAATAAACAATGAAGCTATTAACCAAAATGGACTTAGTAATGTGTTTAATCCATTTATGGAAATTGGGATTATTAAAATTAAAAATGATGCTCCTGAAAAAAACAATCCTATTGAGAATTTAAGAGGTGTTGATGGTGGATTATTCTCTAATTTTTTCCATAAGAGTGCTAAAAATGGGAGAACGAATAGTGCAAACATAGGATCAAGAGCTTGTATCCATGAGACTGGAATCCAAGCTAAATTTATATGTTCTGTTGCAAATATTGTTAGTGTAGTTGGAATTTGACCATATACTACAATCATCAAAACATAGGATAAAAATAATGGAATTAATGACTTAACCTTAGATTTTTCTTCTAAATTAAGTTCTTTTGACTTTAAAGTTTTTCTAAAGAAATAAATTGGGATTAATATAATTATAATTGCAATTAGTAAAATAATATTTTCAATAGTGAGTAATTTACAAAAATCTAATAAAACAATAGCTATTGCTGTGATTATCAATGCAATAGTTGTATTTTTTAGTAATTTTTTCTTTTCATAGTCTTTTAATGGATTATTTGTTTTAAAACTTTCTGTAGGCATTTTATGCTTTGAAACATAGTAAATTAAAAGTCCAAAAAACATTCCAATAGCTGCAAATGAAAATCCTAAATGGAAACTGTAAGTTTGACCAACATATCCTACGATAATTGGAGCTATGAATGCACCAATGTTAATAGCTAAAATAAATAAGGTATATCCAATATCTTTTTTCTTTTCATTATTTTTATAGGATAAACCTATCATTGTAGCAATATTTGGTTTAAGAAGTCCAGTTCCAAGTATGATTAAAAAAAGAGATAAAAATAATGATTCTAATCCTCCTGGAATTGCAAGAACTATATGTCCTGCCATAATCATTAGTCCTCCAAATAGAACTGTTTTATATGGATTTAAAACACGATCACTTAAGTATCCTCCAAGTAAACTGGATATAAAAATTAAAGACCCATATATTGATACAATTGATGCTGCTGTAACTTGAGGTAATCCTAATCCTCCTTGAATTATTGAGAAATAAATATATAAAAGGAGTATAGACCTCATTCCATAGTAACTAAATCTTTCCCACATTTCTGTAAAGAATAATGGCGGAAGCGAAGCTGGATGATTAGATAATTCAGTTTTTAGTTTATTTAACATGAAATATTCCTTTGTTTAAGTTTAAATTTATATTTAAAAGTTAATTTTTTATTTATAACTATTTATTTAATTTATAATTTAAAAATATTACTTTAAGAATATTACTTTAAGAATATTTTTTAAAAACTATTTTATTATAAAAATTTATAAATAATTAAAATAAATTAATAGTAATGGATAATATTTCAAAATCATTTAGCAAAAATAAATTTAATAAAAACAAAGGTATTGAAAATAAATTTAATAAAAATAAATTCAATGAAGATTTATTTTCTAATATTTATAACACAATAGTAGATTATAATCTAATAGAAGAAAATGACTTAATAGCTATTGCTTTATCTGGTGGAAAGGATAGTGTTCTTACTTTACATGCTTTAAATAGCTTACAAATTGATAAAAACTTTATTGATTTTGATATTGTAGCTATTAGTGTTGATGAAGGAATAGATCATTATCGTCAACATGGTTTAGATGCAGCTATTGAAAATACAAATGAATTGGGTGTTGAATTAATTCAAACTTCATTTAAAGATTCATTTAATTATAAACTTGATGATATTCATAGCTATTTTAAAAGTGGCTGTATTCCTTGTGGTATTTTTAGAAGAAATATTTTAAATAAAACTGCTTATGAAATTGGTGCAGATAAAATAGCTACGGGTCATAATCTTGATGATGAGATTCAATCTTTCTTAATGAGTTTTTCAAGGGGAGATACTTTTAAATTTTCTAAATTTGGACCTAAACTTAATAGAATTCACCCAAAACTTGTTCCAAGGATTAAACCATTGTGGAATGTTAAAGAAAAGGATGTTGGTATGTGGGCAATAGCTAATAATATTAATATTCATTTTGATGAATGTCCATATTCAAGTGAATCTCTTAGATCTAAAATAAAAGGTTTTCTAAATAAAGAAGAAGTAAATAATCCAGGTTTAAAGGAAAATATTATGGAATCTTTTAAAAAAAGTTTCAATATAGAAACAAAAATAGCTAATTTAAATGAATGTAAATTATGTGGAGAACCATGCTCTGCTGATGTTTGTAAGACTTGTGAAACAATTAAAATCATTGAAAATAGTAAATAATATTTAAATTTACTTAAATTTACTTAAATTTACTTAAATTTACTTAAATTTACTTAAATTTACTTAAATTTACTTAAATTTACTTAAATTTACTTAAATTTACTTAA
>JAISIT010000238.1 GCA_031261915.1 Candidatus Methanoflexus mossambicus | reverse complement strand
AATTCTAATAAGAAATCTAATAATAGTATAATATACCCTAATAATAGTTTTTAATAATTATTAGTAATAGCTATTTAATATTATTCATTAATTTTATCATTAATTCATATATACAATTTCATTAATAATAGTTTTAATAATAATGTTTAATAATAATTTTAGTAATGATTTTAATAGTATTAAAAATTAACAATAAATTTATTTTAAGTAATATATTAATTATTTTAAAAAATTATATCTTAAGTAAGTAGTGAAATAAAAATTAAAGTGACATATAAAATTAAAAGTAATAGAATATTAACAGTAACAATAACAATTTGAATAATGATAATGATAATATAACAATACCTAATACTAACCCTGTCAAATGAAAATTAAATATTAAAAAGAATCAAGAATTTCCTGATTTTAATCCTATTTTTACTTATTATTCATTATGTTAATAAGATTAATACTGACCTGAGGATTTGAGCCCTCGATATCGGAATCCGAACTACTCGAAAAACCCGAGACTTATATATTCTTTTTAATAGTTTTAAATAAAGAGTATTATTAATAACATATTTACCTTTATTTTTTTATAATAATATATATTGAGTATTATTATATAAAAGACTATAAATAAAATCAAAATATATATTATTTAGGTGATTAATATGGTGAGAACTTCATCAGGAGAAGTAAATATTCCCTGCAAAGAAATAAACTGCGAATGTGGATTTAGCGATTGTACTCGTGGAGATTTTGTTTGTCCACAATGTGGAGCTAAATATAAACAAACAAGTAGTGGTTTTGTAAGAATGGGTATTTGAATTAATAATTTAAAAAATACAAACAATTAAAAAACTATTTAAACTTGAGTAACAAAACTAATAACATATTATTTTTTATCAAAATCTGTAAAAACAATTTATTTTCATTAGGGCCTGTGGTCTAGCCTGGAATATGACGATGGACTTCGGATCCATAGATCAGGGGTTCAAATCCCCTCAGGTCCGCTTATTTTTTCTTATTTTAAAATATTTTAGTTTTTAATCCCAATAGTGTAATATTCAATAAGTAGTAATATAATATTTGTTTATAATCGTTTTTTTATAAGGTGTCTAACATATTAAAACATAAATATTATAATACATATATTAATTACAAAAAAGGTTATATTAGATAATTAATCAAGTCCATTAGATAGAGTGATTAAATGGATAGTAAATTTAAAATTTTTGTCAGCGGAAATCAACGAGAATTTAAAGTTGAAAGGATAGCTATTAAAGAATTAATTAAAGAAGATCCTTTTTATAATAACATTTTTGATGTTTTTATATTTGAAGATACCTCTGCAACTGGTGAAAGCCCTGAAAATGTTTATTTGAATGAAGTTAGAAAAAGTGATGTATTCATAGGTCTTTTTGGAGATAATTATGGGGAAATTAAAAGAGATGGTATGAGTGCAACAGAAATAGAATACCGAGAATTCACAAAAGGCCCTAACTCTATAAATACATTTATTCTAGTGAAAAAAACAGAAAATATAGATGATAAATCTAGAGAATTCATTAATAGCTTAGATAATACATATTCCAGATTTGAAAATTTAAATGAATTAAAAAGAGAATTAAGGGATAGTTTGTTTAAATTTGCTACTCAAAAGAATATTATAAGTAGTAAAGGTTTTGATGATAGAGTTGAAATGCTTTCAAGCTATGATGATGTTGATGAAGAAAAAGTGAAAGAATTCTTAAGAAAAAGTAATATAACTTATAATGTTGGAAATATAGAGGAAGATATAGAAAATACTCTTCTAAATAGGCTTAAAGTATTGAAAAAAGTAGATAATAAGTTGAAACTCACCAATACAGGTATTTTACTTTTTTCTAAGGAACCTAAAAAATTCATTCCACAAAATGAGATTAGAGTGCTTCGTTTTAAAGGAAACACCAAAACTGAAATAATTGATCGCCTTTATATTAATTCAACAATTTTTGACTTATTAGACAAAGTAGAAACATTTTTCAAACGAAACACTAGAACTGCTATTAAAATCGAAGGTTTCAGACGATATAACATTCCAGAATACCCTTACACAGCTATTAGAGAAGCTATTGTGAATGCTATATCTCATAGGGATTATGATATTTTTGGAACAGTTATAACTATTAATATTTTTTATGATAGAGTGGAAATTATAAATCCTGGGAAGTTAATGCCTCCTTTAACTATTGATGATTTAGGTGAAATGCCTGTTCATAGAAACCCTCACATTTGTGATTTGCTTGAGAAAACCGATACAATGGAAAAAGCAGGTTCAGGAATTCCGCGTATGCGTGAATCAATGGAAAATTATGGATTAACACAGCCAGAATTTTCTGAAAAAGGAGACTTTTTTAAGGTAGTTTTTAATGGCCCTAAAGAAAATATCATGGACTTAACTCCAGAAAATGAAGAAGAAGTAATTAATTTAGATGAAAAATTTGGCTTAAATAAAAGGCAAATATCAGCATTAAAAATCATGATAGAATCAAAAAATACCATGACTGTTAAAAAATATGGAGAACATTTTGGAGTTTCAAGATCAACAGCTACAAGAGACTTGAAAAAACTTTTAGACCTAGATTTAATATCTAAAGATAAAATAAAAGGCAAAAAAGAAACAATATATGTTATAGTATAAAAATCTTGAAATTTTTGACACACTTCTAGTCAAAATGACACACTTCTTGACACACTTCAAGTGAAAATGACACACTTCTTGACACATTTATATTACTGAAAATCCATTTCATTAATGATAAAGATAGACAAGAACATGAGAATTAATAATCATGAAATCAATTTTTGTCAGTGTGTACAAGTCAACATTTT
>JAISIT010000237.1 GCA_031261915.1 Candidatus Methanoflexus mossambicus | reverse complement strand
AATTCTAATAAGAAATCTAATAATAGTATAATATACCCTAATAATAGTTTTTAATAATTATTAGTAATAGCTATTTAATATTATTCATTAATTTTATCATTAATTCATATATACAATTTTATTAATAATAGTTTTAATAATAATGTTTAATAATAATTTTAGTAATAGTCTTAGTAATAATTTTAGTGATAATTTTAGTAATGATTTTAATAGTATTAAAAATTAACAATAAATTTATTTTAAATAATATCTTAATTATTTTAAAAAATTATATCTTAAGTAAGTTAGTGAAAATAAAAATTAAAGTGAATATAAAGGTAAAAGTAATAGAATAACAGTACCAAAATTGAATAATGATAATGATAATATAATAATAACAATACCAATAATATTAACAATACCTAATAATAACCCTGTCAAATGAAAATTAAATATTAAAAAGAATCAAGAATTTCCTGATTTTAATCCTATTTTTGCTTATTATTCACTATATTAATAAGATTAATACGGACCTAGGGGATTTGAACCCCAATCTTGGGATCCGAACTGTAACAAAAACCCATCAATTATATATCATTTTCGATATACTTTTATAAAATAAATTAATACTAATTTCTTTCATAAAATTTTAGTTTTTTATTGCACAGTTATTATTAATATGTTTATTGTTCAAAAATATATAACCTAACTTATAATAAATAAATTATAAATATTATTGTGGTGAAACAGGATGAAAACTAGAGAAAACGTAATATCTGATATAAAAAAATTAGTAAAAGAACCTGGATATATCTATTGTTTATCATTACTGGTATGTGAAAACTTTACAATCTATTTGGATGATTTTGAACAACTGGATAATAGGAATCTAATAAATCTTAATGAAATTTCGTTATTACTTGGTTTTTTAGTAAATGACAAAATTGATTTCACATATCCTATTCTTGAAAATTTATTGGAAATGAAAAAACAATCTGAGGCATTGTTAAGTGAATTACATGATTTTTATAAAACTCTTTTTACAGAGAAATTAGATGAAGAAATAAAAACAAATCCCAATCCTGAAGACTATGATAGAGCTAAAAAAGAATTTTTCAGGAAAGGTGATATTCTTTCTGAAGCTATTTTTTATTCTGGAACAGGAGCTTATGATTTTCAATGCTCAAAATTTTTAGATGATAAATATAAACACGATATTCAATGGCTTATTGATAATAAAGACTTTTTTTTAGATAAATCTAAAAATATTATTAATGAGATTAAAAAAGTTCAAAATCGTAAAATTAATGAAATATCTCCAGAACAGATTGCATCACATAATAATCTAACCAAAAAAGAATTTAAAGAATTAATAGGCGAGGATGAATTATATTCTTACTTTGATAGATTTGCTAGAAATGTAAATCATGATACATTCCCAATGAAAGAAAAATTAATAAAAAAAATTCAAGAAAATACCTGCAATTCTTTATTAGATTTGTTTATTATTGAAAAAAGCAATTTTAAGTCAGAAGATAAAATTGATTCTTTTTTAAAAAATTTTTCTTTAATTCCTGACGATGGAATAAATTGTACATTTGAAGGCATCGGATCATTTAATATTGTAAATGCACGCCCTATAATTCAATTTGATGAAAAAAACTTCATTATATTTGATAATTTTACAATTTATGAGTCTGTATATAACAGTCCTTTTTATTGGATGATAGATGATGAAGATTATATTGATAAATCTTTAAAAAACAGGGGAGAAATTGGTGAAGAAATAACACTCAATTTATTATCAATAATTGATAATTGTGATGTTTATAAATCTGTAAAGGTAAAGAAGGGAAGAAATGATTTCACTGATATTGATGTTCTTTGTGTATCAAAAAATAGAGCTATAGTTTTACAAGTCAAATCTAAAAAATTAACTGAACTTGCTAGAAAAGGAGACGATGAGCAGCTTATAAAAGATTTCAAAGGAGCTATTCAGGATGCATATGAACAGGGGAAAAAATCTAGAAAAAGTATATTAAATAATGGATACAAATTTTTCGACGAAGATAATAATGAAATATATTTTAATAATATAAATGAGGTATATATAATGGGTATTGTTACTGAAGATTATCCTAGTTTAACTTTTCAATCAAATACGCTACTTGAAAGAGAAAGGGAAGACCCTTTTCCTTTGTTTGTATCCATTTTTGATTTAGATTTGATAACCTATTTTTTAGATGATGCTGACATATTTTTTGATTATGTTAAAAAAAGGACTGATTATGCAGACAAAATTGTGTGTGAAGATGAAATTTCGATTTTAGGAATGTATTTGGATTCAGGGTTTCCAGAAATTGGAGATAAAAATTTAATAATCGTTTTAGGATATGAATCATATATAGGAAGCATATATCTACCATTGATGGATTATGGGATTCACTGGCTATAATATTAACTCTGAAAATATCAGGAAAAATAATATTATTTAATTTTCATCTGAAAATTTATATATTAATATGCTCATTATATAAAAAATATTAAATCAGAATCCAAAGCTTTTTAAAATATAAATTACTTATTAAACATATTGTGCAACATTATTTTTTGCCCAAAGTTATAAATTTAATTACATGAATAATAATTAATATGGCATATTCATCTATTGGGCCTGTGGTCTAGCCTGGAATATGACGATGGACTTCGGATCCATAGGGCAGGGGTTCAAATCCCCTCAGGTCCGCTTATTTTTTCTTATTCTAAAATATTTTAGTTTTTAATTCCAATAGTATAAAATTTAACTTGAATAACAGACAAATATCAGCATTAAAAATCATGATAGAATCAAAAAATGCCATGACTGTTAAAAAATATGGAGAACATTTTGGAGTTTCAAGATCAACAGCTAAAAGAGACTTGACAAAACTTTTAGACCTAGATTTAATATCTAAAGATAAAATAAAAGGCAAAAAAGAAACAATATATGTTATAGTATAAAAATCTTGAAATTTTTGACCCACTTCTAGCCAAAATGACCCACTTCTTGACCCACTTCAAGTGAAAATGACCCACTTCTTGACACATTTATATTACTGAAAATCCATTTCATTAATGATAAAGATAGACAAGAACATGAGAATTAATAATCATGAAATCAATTTTTGTCAGTGTGTACAAGTCAACATTTT
>JAISIT010000251.1 GCA_031261915.1 Candidatus Methanoflexus mossambicus | reverse complement strand
TTTCATTACTTTTTATTAAATTCATAAAAAAACACCTAAAAACTTAATATATCTATATATAATAATATATATTTCTTTATATATAAATATAACGATTTTAAGAGTTTTGCCTTAATCTCTTTTTTTATTAGTTATTTTCACTGTCTTTAAGTTTTATTGAGATTATTAATTTTTTTATTCCCATTTTTTTTTAAATTTATTGAAATGTTTTTCTCTTATAGCTTTTCCTTCTTCTTTTGTCCGATTTTTAGAGTATTTAGGGAAACTTTCATTATTTATATTATTATTATTTATATTATTATTATTATTGTTAAAATTTTGGTTATTATGATTATTTTCATAAGTATTATTATTATTATTATTATTATTATTATTATTATTATTTTCTATATTTTCAATATTGTGGTTATTATTAAAATTATTATTAAAATTATTATTTGGATTATTATTTGGATTAAAATTATTTGCATTTAAAGTAATATTTAGCTTATTTTTTTGATATTTATCATAATTGTTGTAATGATCATTACTTTCATAATTATTTTCATTATCATTGGAATTATCATATTTTTCATAGGCATTATAATTTTCATAATCCTCAGAAAGATTATAATTATCATAGTTTCTATAATCATAATTTTTTGGGGTTCTGTTTTGATTATATTGTTGATTATTGAATATATGTGTATTATTTCTATTATTTCTATTGCTTCTGTTATTTTCATTATTCCAGTTATTTTCATTATTCCAGTTATTTTCATTGTTTATATTATTAATGGAATTAGAATTGGGAAATTGATTATAATCATTCATTGGATTATTATAAAGTTTATTCATTTCATTAAAAATAAGATTTTCTAGTTTTAATGGAGTTTTTACATTTTTTAAGGATATTTTGCTATTATCATAACCTGTATATACTTCTACTGTTCCAACATTAAAAATTCTTCCAATTAACCCTCTTGATGCATGAATATCTTGAATTTGTTTGATTGGAACGAAATTAGACTTTTTATTAATTACTCCAGTTTGAATAATTACTCTTGAATTTGTTATTGTATATTTAATGTTCATCCATTTAGCCATTATCCAAATAACCCATAATATTAATATCAAAATAACTAAAAAAGTGAGTAATACAAGATATTCGGTTAAAGGAATATCAATATAATTAGTAAGTGTGTTTTGAAAATTTCCAATAACTTGAATTAATTTTCCTACATTTGTTATGATTAAATAAAGGATTATGAGAAGAATAAATGCTTTTTTCATATGAAAAACAATGCTTGGTTTTTCTTGATATAAAATTTCTTCATTATCAATAAATTCATTTTTATTTTGATACATAGGTATAAATATATTCTACTTCATTAATAAATTTTTATAACGATTAAATGAGATTAAATGATAATTAAATTATTAGATTATTAAATATTATTTAAATCAGTATTAAATATTTTAGAATAAATTTTATATTAATATTTTTATATTAAATATTTTAGAATAATTTTTATATTAATATTTTTATATTAAATATTATATATTTTTGATAGTTAATTTAATATTATTTTTAAAAGTATAAATAGTATAAAAAGTAGTATAAAAAGTCAAATAGGATATATTATGTTTATGGGTGCTTCGACACAACAAGGGGAAGAAATAGCTATTAAAAGTCGTAAAATAGTTAAATCATTAATTAAAGATAAAATTTCTGGATTTAACCTTTTAGAAATTGATATTATGGAAAGAATTGTTCATTCAACGGCAGATATTGATTATGCAGATTTAGTTCGATTTTCTAATAATTTCACAGATATTGCATTAAAATCATTAAGGGCAAATGAAGATATTTTGACAGATATTACAATGGTTAAATCGGGTATTACACAATATAATGGAAATGTTGAATGTTTTATTAAAAATAAAGATGTAATAGCTATTTCTAAAGAAAATCAAATTACAAGAGCTGCTGCATCAGTAGAATTTGCAAGTCAAAATGATTTTGAAGGGGTCATTGTTATTGGAAATGCTCCAACTGCACTTTTTAAAGCTATTGAACTTTTTAATGAAGGAAAATTAAATGTTAAAGCTATTATTGGTGTTCCTGTGGGATTTGTTGCTGCAAGTGAATCTAAAGAAGAATTATCAAAATCAAAAATTCCGTATATTATTACTAATGGTCCTAAAGGAGGAACTCCCGTTGCTGTAGCAGCTATTAACTCATTAATATCTAAAATTTAATTTAATCATTTTTATTTTTCTTTATTTATTTATTTATTTTTTCTTTATTTATTTATTTATTTTTTATTTATTTTTTATTTATTTATTGATAGTTTTAATTGATTTTATTTTTATTACATATTACTATGGATTATATTTGTTTTAATTTTAAATTTATTATTTATTATACTTATTAAATTAGTTATGATATTTTTGGAAATGAAAAAATGAATTCAAAAGAATTATTTGATTTGGCTAAGAATTATATTCCTGGAGGAGTTAGTTCTCCTGTTCGTGCTTTTAAACCATATCCATTTTTTGCTAAAAGAGCTAAAGGTTCTAAAATTTGGGATGTAGATGGAAAAGAGTATATAGATCATTGTCTTGCTTATGGACCTTTGATTTTAGGTCATTCTAATGATAAAGTAATTGGTGATGTCAAAAAACAGCTTGAAATAGGAACTACTTATGGTGTGCCTTCGGAACTTGAAATAAAACTTGCAAAAATGGTAGTTGATAGAGTTCCTTATGTTGAAATGATAAGATTTGTAAATTCTGGAACTGAAGCAACAATGGCAGCTATTCGCCTTGCAAGGGGTTTTACTTCAAAAAATAAGATTATAAAATTTGATGGAGCTTATCATGGAGCTCATGATTATGTTTTAGTAAAACCTGGATCTGGTGGAATGACTAGTCCAGATTCCCTTGGAATTCCTAAAGATACTACAAAAAATACATTATCCGTTCCCTTTAATAATGAAGAAGCTATTGAAACTATTGTTAAAGAAAACTATGAGGATGTAGCAGCTATTATTCTTGAACCTGTAATGGGAAATATTGGCTGTGTTGAACCTAAAACTGGATTTTTAAAGTTTTTAAGAGCTTTATGTGATGAATATAATATTTTATTAATTTTTGATGAAGTTATAACTGGATTTAGACTTTCTCGTGGTTGTGCTGGTGAATATTTTGGAGTTTATCCTGATTTAGTCACTTTTGGAAAAATTATTGGTGGAGGATTTCCAATGGGTGCTTTTGGAGGCAAAAAAGAAATAATGGAAAACATAGCTCCTTCAGGTTCAGTTTATCAAGCAGGAACATTTAATGGAAATCCAATATCTGTTACTGGTGGAATAGCTACTTTAAATCAATTAGATTATGGATTTTATAAAGATTTAAAAGATAAAGGTGATTTTATTAGAAATCGGCTTGTTGAGTTTAAGGATGAAAATCTTTTAAAACTTCAAGTTGTAGGTTTAGCATCTATGTTCCAGATTTATTTCAATAATGAAAAAGTTTTAAACTATGAAATAGCTAAAAAATCAGATACTGATAAATTTAATAGCTATTTTAATCATTTATTGTCTAATGGTGTTTTTATTCCTCCAAGTCAATTTGAATGTTGCTTTATTTCAAATGCACATAGCGATGAAGATTTAGAAAACGTAGTTAACACGATTGAAGAAGCAATTTTAAAATTGAAGTAAATTTAATTCTATTTTTTGTTTTTTAATTATTATTTTTATATTTTTTATTTTTATTTTTAATTTCTTTTTAATCTTGTTTTTAATTTCTTTTTAGTTTCTTTTTAATTTCTTTTTAATTTCTTTTTAATTAAGTACTTCTATTTTTATTATTTTTAAAAGTAATATTCTTATTAAAATTTGTATTACTATATTTTTTTAAAAAAAAATAATAAATTCTAGTTTATTTTTAAATATTTTAATAAACTAGAATTATAATCAAATTTAGTAATTTAGACATATAGAAATGTTTTAAATTATATATAAACAGATAATGTTCCTAAATTTGACTAACCATTGAACCAAATCCTTTAGAAGATACTAATTGGACAAATGCATTCATTGGAAGAGCAATAATATTGCCTGCGTTGTATTGGTCAAGTGCTGTTTGAATCATAGCTGTTTTTGTATTATCGTTTGTAGCTGCCTGTGATATTTTTTTAGCTAAAGTTTTAACGGCATCTGCACGATTCATTGTTCCACCATGAAGTTGATCGTTTTCTCTAACTAAATCTGCAGCACTAATATTGGTTTGTCCGTCTTCAATTCCACTTGCATCGATTATAGCATCCATAGCTTGGGTATTAACGGCTACAACAGCATCAATTTGTACTTTATATTGATATTCTACTATTTCTTTAGCTAATTCTAATCCTTTTTCGTTATCAGCATTCCATAATGAATCATGTAATAGTAATCTTGATCCAGCACCTTGTGCCTGTGCTTCTGCTGGTTCTGAAGCTGTTGGGTGTGTCATTCCTCCAGGATAAAATGGAGTATACTTCACAATACTTCCATCTTCTAAACTAACTACAAATGCCATATCCACAGCACCAAGACCTTGCCTTGATTCACTTTCATCTACACAAAGGACTAATATCTTTTTAGACCCATGAATTAAATCAGAATCTCCAATGATTGAATCTCCAGTAATAAGTCCGTATCCAATAGCGATAATGCCAATAATAGATACAATCATGACTATTAATGCAATTTTTTTATTTGTATTCATTTTATCTCCTTAATCTTTTAATTTTAATTATTTTTTTTTTTTTACTTTTTTTTTACTTTTTTTACCTTTTTTAAGATTTAAGAATGAATTTAAGAATTTTATAATGATTTTTCTATTAACAAATGTATTAAATTAACAAATGTATTTATAGATGTATTAATTATTTATTTTTTTTTTTTTAATTTTTTTTTTAATTTTTTTTTAATAAATTTAAATTAAATAATTAAATGAAAAAGTTATAATATTAAATAATTTGTAATTAATTTAATATAAAGTTTTTTATTTTTTTAATTTTTTTATATTTTCATTAATATTATCATTATTTTTAATTTTATTTGTTTTAAATAATTTTATTTTAAATTTTCGTATTGTTTATATTAATAAATAATTATTTAACTGCGGTAATTATAGCTATTGGATTTTGACCAAATATTATTGTTCCTCTTTGAATATTTTGACCTTTTGCAATGTTAACTTCAATAAATTCTGTAGTATATCCTAATTTTTTTAGTTTACTTATAGCTTGAACTTTAGTTTCAAGAAGAATAGCTGTTACTATTATTCTTCCATTTTTATTAATTTTTTTATCAATTGTTTCTATAATCTCCTCAAGATCATTGCCACTTCCACCAATAATAGCTATATCTATTGAATTAATATTTTTTAAAGCATTTAAAGCATCATTTTCAATTAATTTTACTTTATCTTCTAATTTAAATTTTTTTAAGTTTTTTAATGTAGTTTCAATAGCTTTAGGACTTTTATCAATAGCTATTAAATTTTTAGCTCTTTTAGCCATTTCTACTGTTATTCCACCAGTTCCACAACCAATATCTACAACATCATCGTTTTTAGAAACCTTAGATTTACAAACTACAAGACATCTGATCTCTTCTTTTGTTGGTCCTGGAACATTTTCATTTTTTATGAATTCAGAATCTTTTTCCATATTTTCACAAGTTAATTAAGAGTTAATTACAGTTTAATTAAGAGTTAATTACAGTTTAATCGAGATTTAATAATATTTAATATAATATTTAATTTAAAGTATTATACGATTATTTAGTATTAATTTCAATATTTAGAATATTTTTATATTATCCAAGTTAAAAATTATATGGCACTGTCAAAATCAACTGGATTTTGATTTTTCAGATGCGTGATCTTAAAGTTCGATAATTTGGTTTATAATATTTGATAATGGAACTTATAGAGTAGAGTAATGATCTTGGGCTTTT
>JAISIT010000249.1 GCA_031261915.1 Candidatus Methanoflexus mossambicus | reverse complement strand
AAAAGCCCAAGATCATTACTCTACTCTATAAGTTCCATTATCAAATATTATAAACCAAATTATCGAACTTTAAGATCACGCATCTGAAAAATCAAAATCCAGTTGATTTTGACAGTGCCCGAGTAGATTTTTCTGAAATTGGACATAAAACTCCAGAAAAACTTGAAATCGCTTTGAATAATTTTTTAGATGATATGGCTGATAAATTTTCTGTTTTTCTTAAGAGTGGAGATTTAACATATAAATTTACACAATTAATTAAAAACATCCATAAAACTACTGGAAAACAGGTAGTTGTTTTGATTGATGAGTATGATAAAGCTATTACCAGTCATATTGATGATATTGAAATAGCTAAAGCTAATCGTGACATGCTTCGTGACTTTTATCAGGTTTTAAAAGGTGTTGATGGGCAAATTAAGTTCCTTTTTATTACTGGCATTAGTAAGTTTGCTAAAACAAGTATTTTTTCTGATTTGAATAGTCCTGATGATTTAACTATTCATCCAAGATATTCCAATATTTGTGGTTACACTCAAGAAGATTTAGAATATTATTTCAAGGATCATCTTGTTGAAGTTTCTAATTGGACAAAATTAGATCATGATGCACTTATTTTGGCTGTTAAAAGGTGGTATGATGGTTATTCTTGGAATGGATTGGATTTTATCTATAATCCGTTTTCAGTTTTGAAATTTTTAGGAACTGGAGAATTTACTAATTACTGGGGCGATACAGGAACACCTAAAATATTGGTGGATCTTATTAAATCTCAAAATATTGATATTGAGTTGTTATTAAATAAAAAGTCAGAGTTTGCAGGGGCATTTCCAAATTTTGAATTGGACAACATAGATTTCTATACTGTTTTACTGCAAAGTGGATATTTAACAATGACTGATAAAAAAGTTGTTCCTGGTGATGAATCCATATATACGACCGAAATTCCAAATTTGGAGGTTGAAAAATCATTATTTTCATATATTATGGGAGTATATACAAATAATTCTTCTCAAGTTTCCAGAACAATAGCTAAACAAATGATAACTGCTATTTTAAGTTTAGATACTGATGAATTACAGAAATTGTTTGAAACTTTACTGCATAAAATACCCAACATCATCTGGGGGAAAGTAAAGGAGTCTGAAAGTTTATATCAGATTTTATTCATAAGCTGGATACATTTACTTGGATTTGATATTGAAGGCGAGATACAAACATTAAAAGGACGATTAGATGCAGTATTAAAACAAAACAATACTGTTGTAATTATAGAATTTAAATTTAGTGAAAATAAAACCTTTGAACAAATGTTTGAAAAAGCAAAAAAACAAATAATCAAAAATGAATACTACAAGTCCTATCAAGACAAAAAAATCATCATTTTAAGAGTGGCTTTCCAATTCAGAGATTTAAAATGCAAACTACAAACTTTAAACGATTTCTTAAACGAATAAATAATCATATACCCTACTAAATTATACTATTATTGTGGCACTGTCAAAATCATCTGGTTGGAAGAAAATTTTAGTGACCATAATTAAAAAATGCTTAATTTTATATTTTGGTTTTGGGGATTAATAATTTATTTTTAGTTTTAATGAGATTTTTTCGTTTTATTTATTATATTTACTTTTTATAATGTTTTGTTCTTGAGTTGTGTATCTAAAAACCAACATTATCAATTTAATGATTTGATTTAATTTTTTTTATAAAAAATAATGATTGTTAAATTTAAATGAATAAAAAATAATGATTGTCGATAGAAATTTTTGATAATTTTTTTAAGTTGAAGATGGGAAAAAATTTATAATATATAAAAATAATATATAAATAATATAAAATAATATAAAATAATATGAACTTTATATATGGATATATAAATAGTCGTATAAATAAAAATAAGGAGTTTTTATAATGAAAAATTTGCCAATAGGAAGAGAATCATTTTCAACAATTCGGGAAAATAATTATTTATATGTTGATAAGACAAAACAGATTCATAAATTAATAAATACTGGAGATCTTTATTTTTTATCACGTCCCAGACGATTTGGAAAATCATTACTTATTAACACAATAGAATCATTATATTTAGGGAAAAAAGATCTATTTAAAGGATTATATGTTGAAAATCATTGGGATTGGACTAAAACGAATCCTGTTGTCAAAATAAACTTTTCCACAGGTTTATTTAAAACTGAGTTAAAATTAGAAAACAGTTTAAATCTAACTATTGATGAAATAGCTAGAGAAAATGAAATTGACCTTATAAGTAATGAAATACCTCATAAATTTCGAGAATTAATCAAAGCAATAGCTAAAAAAGAAAATAAAACGGTTGTTATACTTATTGATGAATATGATAAGCCATTATTAAATAATATTGATAATATTGAAGTTTTAAAAGATATTCAAGTTACAATGAGAAGTTTTTATAGTGTAATTAAAGATTTAGATGATTATATTGAATTTTTACTTATCACAGGAGTTTCTAAATTTACCAATATTTCACTTTTTTCTGATTTAAATAGTCCTACAGACTTAACATTTGATGACAACTTCTCTGAGATTTGTGGATATACACATGATGAACTAATACACTATTTTAAAGAATATATTAGTGATTTAGCTATTAAACTAAACAAAAATGAAGAAGAATTGATTAACGATATTAAATACTGGTATGATGGATACACATGGGACGGTAAAACAAAAATCTACTCTCCATACTCCACATTATCATTATTCCATTATAAAGAGTTTGATAACTACTGGTTTGATAATTCAACACCTAAATCATTAATTGATGTCTTAAAAAAATCAGATAATTATGATGAAATATTAAAACCATTAAAAGTTAAAAAATCAAGATTTAAAAACTTTGACTTTGAAAATATTGATCCAATATCTTTTGCACTTCAAACAGGATACCTAAGCATATCCAAAAAAGAAATAATTCAAAATCAAATATACTTCACAGTCCAAACACCAAATTACGAAGTAGAAAACTCAATACTCGACCACCTACTAAAACTAAACGAAGAAAAAATGGATATAAATGACTTAAAACCTAAAATAATCGAAGCTATTGGAAATTACGACAACGAAACCTTTCAAATGTATATGAAATACTTCCTAACCAACATTCCAGCAAGAATACACTTAAACCACGAATTCTACTACCAATCAATCTACATCGCATGGCTAAACGGACTAGGATTTAAAGGAGCAGGAGAAATCCAAACAAACATCGGACAAATGGATATGTATCTAGAAACACCAGAATTCATAGCTATTGCCGAATTTAAATACAGTAAACTTAAAAAAACCAAAGACAAAAACAAACAACCAGAACCAATAAAACCATTTAATATAATGATAAACGAAGCATTAAGTCAAATAAACCTAAAAAAATACGAAGACAAATTCCTAAATCGTAAAGTAATCAAAATAGCTATTGTATTTGGTGGAAAAGAACTTAAAACACAAATAGAAAAAGTAAATCCATAGTTTTTAGATTTTTATATCTATTTGTCTGTGATTATTAGATATATCCATGGAAAATATCTCAAAAGTAGATCTTACTAAATAATTTAGTTGTGTTTCAAAGTTGGTTAACTTTTTTTATAGTATTTTACCTAACTTTTATTCCATTTTTATAAATTCGTTGATCCAGTTTTCATAGAGTGTAGGATCATCTACAAATTCGTTATAATATGTAGTATATAATTTTGATAAGTGTTTTTTTCTTTCTATGAATTCTCCTGATACTTCTCTTTTTATTTTTCTCCATACATCTTCTATGGGGTTTAAATCTGAAGCACTTTTGGGTAGGTAAATTAGGTTTATATTTATTGCATTAGTTATGTTTTGGATGATTTCAGCATGATGGACTGTGTAATTATCTAATACTATGTTTATTCTCTTTTCTTTTTGGAACAGGTTTATTATATGGTCTTGATTGATATTTTCTTCGAGATTTTTCTTTTTTTGTTCTTCTATTTTTTTGCCATGTTTTGGATTTAATGAGTTTAAATATCTTGTATTTTTTGATATTGCTTTATCATAAGATATTGATTCATCAAAGTATATATTATTTACTTTTTCTATGGTTTCTCTTTGATTAGGTCGTTTTAATTTTAAATATTTAATTATCTCTTCATCTGTTAAATTTTGATTACTTAATGCGTCTAATAGTGTGTTTTGTGCTTCAGGGCTTTGTGTATTTTCTAATCGTATTTCTATGAAGAATTTTGCAAATTCAAATGTCCTAGTATTGGGTGTTATTGCAAAAGTAGAGTTACAATTAACTCCTTGAAATCCTGTAATGTTTATTTTTATTTTTTTACGATTTTTGACTATTATATTCTTTGTTCCAGGTTCATAAATTGATCTGGAAGCATTTTGGAAAATTTTGACCTCCAGCAGTATCTAAAAAACCCAATACCTCATCTTCTAAATCGATATTGCTAGTTTTTTTTTCAAATCTTCTTTCGCCGTATCTGGTCTATTATCATACAATGGAAACGGTTTACCATAATTCAAACCAAATTGCTTTTTTATAATCACCCATACCTGCTTATAACTATATTCAATATTATATTTTGATAAAATTAACTTTCTAACATCTGAAATAGAATAATTCAAATCTTCTTGAGTTACAATACTCCGAATTTCAGCTTTCTGCTCATCAGACAAATAAGAAGGTCTACCACCACCAAATTTCGGAATTAAACCCCATAAACCATTTTCATTATAACTTTTAATCCACCTAGCACCAGTTTGACGAGTAACACCCACCAAATCAGCAGCAAAAGTAATAGTATTTCCTTGTTTCACACACTTCAAAAAAACTAACCTTTGATAAAGTCGCTGTGAAAATTTACATTCTTTAATTAACTCATCCATATCTTCTATAGTTAATTCCTCATTTGTAATCAATTTAGAACCATTTGTCATGAATAACTATTTATAAGTACTATGTTATAAATGTTTGGTAAATCACTATATATTCAAAATGATTATCTCCTAAAGTATGAATCGAATAATCAATCTCACTCACATCCCTATTTGAAAAGTATTACGTTTAAAAACACTATCAAAACTAACATCAGAACCTACATAACTTGTAAAATCATCTAAAGTAGACTGAACACTCTTAAAAATACTATTTATCTTATAAATACCACTTAAAAACATATAATATAATATATAAAAACCCATATATAAATATTTCAATTTAAAAATTACCAATATACTCAAAAAAATAAAAACCAAGAAAATAACAAAAAATAACAAATAGTTTAAGAGTAAAAATAAAAATAAAGAATTTTTAAGAAAAAATCAAAAAAAACATTCCTAAAGTCTCAAAAAAATGACATAAAAATACCAAAAAAAGTAATACTCAACTCAAAGAGCCAAGAACTTTACAGCACCTATTTTTAAAAATAATATTAAATACTATTAAACTTTAATCTTTAAATAATTTAATATATTAAAATAGAATTTAAAATAATTCAATAGTTGTCAAAATGTAGTTTTGGGACAGATCCAAGGTGTTTTTATTTAGTTTGAATCAGCGAAAATTGACAGCATTATAATTACTTTTTTGTACATACATAAATTTTATCTCCTGTTTCAATGTGCATTTTTTTAATATCTTTTTTATTTTCAACTAAATCTTCATCAGTTACAATTTCAACATCAAAACCTACAGATCTTAATCTATCATCAAAATCTGCACCATATCGTCTTAAATGATCAGCTTGTCCATAGTATTTGCTTCTTAATTCAGGAGTATTATATTCTTCTTTTTCAAGAGTTTTAGATAATGAATAAAAAACAGGAGCCATAATTATTACTTTACCCCCATCTGGTGATACAGGTTTAACTACTCTATATAACTCTTTCATTGCTTTAAAGTCATCAGGAACATGTTCAAGAACATGAGAATTGTAAATAATGTCAAAAGAATTATCTTCAAACGGAATATTTTGCATATCCATTTCTAGCCTAGTTCTTTGATTTGGGACAATATCTGTAGGATAATAATCAATATTTTCACGATTTTTAAATATATTATAAAATATGCTCTCTGGAGCAAAATGTAAGAGCTTGATATTCCTATTGAGAATATCTAAATTCTTTAGATATAAATATAGAAGTCTATGTCTTTCAACAGCACCACAATGTGGACACATTGCATTACTTCTTATACTTTCGCCATATGGTAGAAAAATTACAGAATATTTCTTACATATTGGACAATAATAATTATTCAAACTATTATTTTCATTTAATGACAATAACAAACTATTAAAACTACGTTGTATTCTTAAAATTTCATTAGTATTTTTAATATTTTGATTTATTAATTTTTCATTTTTTTTTTCTAAAACACTTATTTTTTCATTTAAATATTCAATATTTTCCATTTTTCAACCTCATTTTGAAGTTATTTACTTGTGATATCTCAATTTATAAAAAAAATTAACACTCATGCACCACTTCGTACATTTCTAATTCCTCATTGAATTTGGGATTTTTATTATTTTTTTTCTAAAAATTCTCTAATTCTTTTATGGTATCGTCCTATTCATCACCCAGTATTTAATGAATTAAACTGTATTTCTATTTTTATAAGTTTAAAAACGACTGCTTTTAATATTTATAAAATTTATAAATTTCAAACAGTTATTTTCGCCTAAAATCTTATTATTTTTAGTTATCAAAAAATACTTTTTTGTAATAAATTTTTCTTTAATACTTTATTTTTAAAAATAACTGTTTAAAATAAATAGCATTATATTTTTTAGTATTGAAATTAATAATTTAAATTCATTTTATAAAAAATTAAGTCAAAAAATTATTAAGTTTATATGTTAATATTAGTAGCTATGATTTAATATTAAATTCATTATTTTCTAATTTTAATTTATTTTTAATTTTAGGGTAATATCTTAAAATATTTTTAATATATTCATCATTTTTATTTTTACTATTATTTATTAATCCCAATGCACCGTCGTCGTTAAAACCTAATTCTCTTTCTGGATTAACTAAATTTGGAACATTATAACCATTATCAATAATTTTAATTTTTTTATTATTCATTATTGTCATAGCCCAAAACCACATATCATCATTAGTTGGTGCTAATTTCATGAATAATTTTTGATTTAAAATATCTTTATACAAAACACCAGATGGATACATTACTCCTCCTACACCTGTAGCAAAGTTGAAAACACTCCTTTCAGAATTATTAGATTGCCAATTCCATTTTAAATAAGATTCTATATCTCCATTATTATTTAATTTAATCCTATGTCCTCTATGGCATACAACTGCTTTAGGATCATAGTTCATATATAATTTTTCTAACCAATCTTTAGGATAATATACATCATCATCTGCAGTTATAATAATATCTTTAGGATATCTTTCAAGTGCATGTATCAGTTTCTTATATTGTTTTAGATTTTCATCAACAAATTCTATGGTTAATCCATATTTTTGAAGATTTTTAACTTTTATAGGAACATCTTCTAAAAGATTAGGAAATTCTTCTTTAGATAACCATAATATTATATTATCTGGCTTTAACGATTGTTTTAAAAGAGAATATAAAGTATAATGGACATCATACATTCTCTTAGGGAAAGAAGTAAGAGAAACAATCAGCTTAAATCTTCGATTATTTTCAACATTTATTCCATATCCTTTAAAATTTTCAATTTCACTAGCAATTTTCTCTTTATTTATATGTTTTAATTTAAATCTTCGTAAAAATTCATTAAATTCTTTTTTTAAAGTGGTAAAATCATTTTTCAATTGATTAAATTCTTTTTTATCTATTTCTTTCATTTTATGCAATTTTGTAATATTATTATTAGTATTATTAGTATTATTAGTATTATTATTAGTTAATTTCTTTATTTCCTGCTTTTTATGAGGTCTTTCATGAAAATGTCTGGTGTGTTCAAAATATTGATTAGTCCAATAAAAAATATCTGTTTTATCATATTCGAAATTATTTTTCCACATAACATAATCAAAACTTAATTGATCTCTTTTACTAAAATTTAAAATTTCATTCCACCATTCTTCATCAAGTTTGATGATTTGTTTATCATTATGTTTTCTAAATAAAATTCCAGATTCAATTAAACCATTATTTTTTGGATAATTTTTAGATTTATATCTTTTTATTACATCATTAACTATTTTTTTATCCTCTTTTTTTATATCTACTACTTTTTTGGCTTCATCATAGATACAATTTCGATTTGAATGTTTAATTCCTAAAATTTTTCCATTTTTAAGATAAGTATTAATATACTTTTCAACAGATCCTATAATTCTAAATCCTGCATCAATCCATAAACTATAATTATATTTAGATAGATATTTGTGAGGCAATGTTTTAAACATTCTAGCAATTTTAGTATTATCTAAATCTTGATTTTGTAAATTTTTTTTATCAATTACTATTATTTCCCATATATCTGATTTTAATTCTTTATTATCTGTAAAACATATATAATCAAAATCGGGATTTATAATATATGGTTCTTTTAGATCATCATATTTTCCAATTATTGCAGTATAAATTACTAATTTATTTTTTTTAAAATCAATTAATTGATTTGTTGAATTTATATTATCCATAATATTATTTTTAAAAATATTTATTTCAGTTATTTCATCAATATAATTTATTCTCATGTTAATATTATTTGAATATACTATAGGTGAAATTAATGGAAAATATGGAATTTCACGATATTTAAAAGATTTTATAACATATATTTCGGTGATTAAAAAATTATTTAAAATATTTAAATTAATTTCATCAAAAAAATGTTTATTAAAGTTATTTAAATCATTTTTTAATTTAAGATTATAATTAAGTTTGGTTAATAAAATTAATTGTCCTTTAAAAAAACCATAGATACTAATATACTTTTCATTTATTAATATTGGAAAAATGTTAATTTTATTTTTTTCCATAATTATTTTATTTTTTTCAATATTATTAAAAATGTTTTCATTTGGAATTATAATTAAAATATTTTTTAATATTGATTTTATTTTCAATATATCATGTTTTGTCGACGTTTTGTCGATGTTTAACATAGATAAAAATGACTTTATGTCTAAAGAATTTTTAAATATACTTTTTAATAAGTATTTACTCCAATTTTCATTGAATAATGCTATGTTTTTATCTCGAAATACAACAGAATTTTCTTTTTTTCTAGTGGAACTCTCGTCATGAAAAAGAAGTGCAGATGAACATATATAATTATTGTATCCATTTTTCAAAAGTTTCATGCAAAAATCAAAATCTTCCCATCCCCAATTATATTCTTCATTAAACCCTCCAATTTCCTGGTAAAGTTGATTTTTTATTAAAAAAACTGCTCCAGAAATGAAATTTACTTGTTTTGTTTTTAAAGTATTATCAAATGGATCTTTACCCATATGATTATTTCCACCAGTAAAAATTCCATTGGATTTATCAAAATAAAGATCAAGTCCAAAATTCTGAAGTTTCAATGAGTTATTATTCTGATGGGAATATGGAAAAATACATTTAGCACCGACTATGCCAATATTCGATTTTTCATTATCTTTATTATTAATAATAACTCCCATCATTTCATTTAACCAACCATAAGTGGTTTCAATATCATTATTTAAAAATAATAAATATTCTCCTTTAGCTATTTTAGATGCATTATTATTAGCTTTTGAAAAATTTTCATTTTCATTATTTGGAATTATTCTTAAGGATAAGTTTTTTGATAGTTCTTTCAAATACTGAATAGAATTATCTGTAGAATTATTATCTACAATGATAATTTCATAATTTGGATAAACAATATTTTTTTTAAAATCTTTAAACAATAATTTTAAATAATTTAGACCATTACGATTAATGATTATTATAGAAACCAGTGGGTAACTGTCAAAAGTAGGATTTGTCAAAAGATTTAAATTTTTTTTAAGAATTTGTTCTTTCATTTGATTTAATTTTGGGATTTTATTTTCATTCATGCCATGTTCTACATAATGTATGAATGGATTCATTCCACTTTTTTTCACATCTACATAGGTTTTGAGATAAAACCTTGCATCGAAATCTTGGGTTGGTATGTGATTTTTTTGTATTCCGAATTTTATGAAGTAATCTAATGTTGAGATGTATTTTTTGTATTTGAAGTTTTTGACTTCTGGATATTTGTTTTCATAGTATTTTTCATTGAATAGCTTGCTTTTTATTATTTTTTCTTTTAAATCTTCGTGGTCTTTCTCTTCATTTTGGTTTTTGAAGTTTTTTACATTTAGTCCATAAGTTATATAATGAATTAATGGATTCATACCCATTTTTTTAACACTTGGATACTTTTTAAGATAATATTCAGTGTCAAAGTTTGGATCTGGATTATGATTTTTTTGTATTCCGAATTTTATGAAGTAGTCTAATGTGGAGATATATTTTTTGTATTCAAAGTTTTTAACCTCAGAATAAGCATTTAAATAGTATTTTTCATCAAATAGCTTATTTTTTACTATTTTTTCTTTTAAATCATTGAATGCTTTCTCTTCTTTTGCATTTTTAAAGTTTCCTACATTTATTCCATATTGAATATAATGAGCTATTGGGGAAATACCCATTTTTTTAACACTTGGATACTTTTTAAGATAATAATTAGTGTCAAAATCTTTATTTGGATTATGATTCTTTTGAATTCCAAATTTTATGAAGTAGTCTAATGCTGATGGCATATACTTCTTGTATTTGAAGTTTTTAACTTCAGGATAAGTATTTACATAGTATTTTTCATCAAATAGCTTACTATTTACTATTTTTTCTTTTAAATCATTGAAATTTTCTTCTTCTTTTATATTTTTAAAGTTTTTCACATTTATTCCATGTTTGATATAATGAGCTATTGGGGAAATACCCATTTTTTTAACACTTGGATACTTTTTAAGATAATATTCAGTGTCGAAGTTTGGATCTGGATTATGGTTCTTTTGTATTCCGAATTTTATGAAGTAGTCTAATGCTGATGGCATATACTTCTTGTATTTGAAGTTTTTAACTTCAGAATATTTAGTTATATAGTATTTTTCATCAAATAGCTTACTATTTACTATTTTTTCTTTTAAATCATTGAAATTTTCTTCTTCTTTTTTGTTTTTGAAGTTTCCTACATTTGCTCCGTAAGTTATATAATGGATCATTGGATTAATGCCCATCTTTTTTACACTTGGATATTTGTTTAAATAATATTTTTTATCAAAATTGTTAAGGATATGACCTTCTTTAAGACCGAATTTAAGGAAATAGTCAAGTGGGGTTTTTATAAATCTGTTAAATTTGAATTTTTTTACTTCTGGGTATTTTTTTAAATAATCTTCTGGATTGAATAGCTTGTTAGCTATTAATGCATTTTTACATTTATTAAAATTATTTTCTACTATCTTATTTTTAAATCTACCTTCTTTTTCACCGTATTTAATGTAATGGACAAGTGGATTCATTCCACTTTTCTTAATATCCTCATATTTTTTTAGATAATAGCTTGTATTAAATGTATTTGATGGTTTTTTACCTTCTTTGTATCCATAGTATAGATAATGGATTATTGGGTCTGTTCCTTTAATATTGTAATTTTTTGTATAAAATTTTTCATTAAAGTATTTGGATTCACTTAAAAGTTGATAGTCAGCTATTTCTTTTATAATTTTGTCTTTATTGAATTTATTTTTAAGTATGTAATACAATTTAGGATTTTTGGAAATGTTTTTCTTCATATTTTTCTTACCTTTTTATTTCTTATAGTTTTAAATGTTAATTAGATGAATGTAAATGGATATGGTTTTTTTAGATATCATCTTCAAAATTTTTACGTAATTTAAGTTAAAATTTTATATTTTTATTAATCTAAAAAATTTAAAAATCGTTTATATTATATTTCTCTTAGCTAATATATAAACTTAATCAATGCTACTGTCAACTTTAAATATTATTCTTCTAATTTTTATTAGTTTAATTAATTCTCTTTTTAAAATTATTATTTATTCATTTTAATGTTTATTTATCTCTTTTTTATTTTTTTATCCTTTTTTCTTCAACTCCAAATTTCGATGCAAGGTTTTATCTCAAAACCTATGCAGATGTGAAAAAAAGTGGAATAAATCCATTCATACATTATGTGGAACATGGCAAGAATGAAGGTAGAAGTTATATTGGGAATGGATTAAAACAAGAAGAAGATAAACAATTAAATATTAAAAAATATCATGTTGTTGAACTTGAAAATGATTTTAAAGTTTCTATAATAATGCCCACATACAACAGAACCATGATTATAAAAAGAGCTATTAATTCTGTTATAAATCAAAGCTTTACTAATTGGGAATTAATCATTGTTGATGATGGTAGCACCGATAATACTGAAGAATTAATTAAAAATGAGTTTAAAGAATTTTTAAATCAAAATAAAATCATTTACTTAAAAGAAAACCATAGTGGTGTTTCTCATGCAAGAAATCAAGGATTAAAAATAGCTAAAGGAAATTTAATAGCTTATCTTGATACTGATAATTATTGGGAATCAAATTTCCTTGAACGAATGTGTAGTATTTTTAAAACTTATCCAGAATACACATCTGCATATTGTGTAGTAGAAAGAGATATTTTAGGAAAGCATGATTTTCTTAAAGTTCCATTTAACAGAGAAAATTTACTTGATGGAAATTATATAGATCTTAATTCATATATTCATAAAAAAGAATTATATGATGAAATGAAAGGATTTAATGAGAAGTTAACAAGATTAGTTGATTGGGAATTAATTTTAAGATATACAAAAAATAATTATCCATTTTTCTTAAATGAAGTTTTGGTTCAATATTTTGTTGATAAAAAATTTAATAATATTGGTTTAGAAAAATTAGATATAAATAACGATAAAAATTTCCAAAAAATTCAAGAATTATATTCTGATGAGATTAGATTAAAAAAAAACTTTGTTACTAATTTTAATATTAAAGTTGATTATTTAAATTCAAAAAATAGTGCTAAATCGGATTATTATAATATTGCTGTTTTTTTAGATGGAAGTAGAAATAATATAAGTAGTGTTCAATATATTCGGATGTTAGCTCCATTTAAGAATATTGTTTTAAATAATAAATCTAAGAAAAAAAAATTTAAATTTTATATTTTTCATACTGATGAAATTATTAAAATTGATTTTACTCATGCATTTAAAACTAAGATTTTTGATTGCATTATTATTCAAAGAGGAAGTCTTGCATACGCAGGGGGTCATAAACTACGACAAATAATAGCTAAATGTAAATCATTAGGTATTAAAATTATTTCTGAGTTTGATGATAATTTATTTGAAATTCCTAAAGAACATGGTTTATATGAACACTTTAATAAAAGAAAAGTAGGATTTAAATATATTGTAAATAATGCTGATTTAGTCACGGTTTCAACTCAAGGTTTATATGATTATTTTAAAAGAAACTATAATTCTCCTGTAGAAATTGTTAAAAATCATTTAGTTAATGAACTTTTACCACTAAACGAACCAAATATAAAAAAAGATAGTAAAACACTTAACATTGGTTATTATGGGACTCATACTCATGATAAAGATATTGAATTGATTAAAAAACCAATGTTGAAAATTATTAAACAATTTAAAGAAAAATATGATCTTACTGTTAAATTTACAGTTATTGGTGGATTTTTAAATGCTAAAAGAAATATTTTTATTAATAAAAAAGTTCCAGAAGATTCTAAAAATTTTGTTTCTTTTATTACTTGGATCAAAAACAATTCCGATTTTGATTTAATGGTTGCTCCATTAATTAATGATAAATTTAATAAATCCAAATCAGAATTGAAATATATTGAGTATTCTGCTCTTGGACTTCCAGCGATTTATAGTGATGTTGATTCATATAATCAAGTTATTATTGATGGAAAAAATGGATTACTTGCTAAAAATGAGATTGAATGGGAAGAAAAGTTAGAAAAATTAATTTTAGATATAAATTTAAGAGAAAAAATTGTTAAAAATGCCCAAAATGATTTAAATGAAAATTATAGTTTATCTTTAATGGTAGAACAATGGATCAATATTTTAAATAATGTGATTAAAGAAAAAAATACTCAAATCAATGATTATTTTGATGAAGAGTATTATTTAAAAAACTATCCAGATATTAAAAAAAATGAAATTGATCCATATCATCATTATCTTAAATTTGGCAAAAATGAAGGAAGATTCAAAAATAAATATGACTATGTGGATTCTAAAAAAAAACTTGAAATAAAAAATTTAATGTTATTAACCTCTCCAATTTTTAAGAAAACTCCCTTAGTATCTATTATAATCATAAATAGAGATGGAATAGAACATTTGCGATTATTATTTAAAAATTTTGAAAACAATATAGTTTATCCTAATTATGAGATTATAGTAGTTGATAATAATTCATCAGATGAATCTATTGAATTTTTAAAAGATTTATCAAATAGTTTACCTTTAAAAATTATTGAAAATGAAAAAAATAAATCATTTTCACAGGCAAACAATCAAGCAGTAAAAATAGCTAAAGGAGAATATTTATTATTTTTAAATAATGATATTGAAACCACTTATGGTTGGCTTAATGAAATGATGGGAGTAATGTTGAATAATAAAAATGTAGGTACAGTTGGTGCTAAACTCATTTATCCATTTAATTCTAATCCACATATTGCTTTGAAACTTCAACTCATTGAAACTAAAATTAAAAAAAATGAAAATTACACTGATAATGAAAATTTATTTAAATTTTATAATATGAATGAGTTTATGGATCCATTTGAAAAATCTTTAAAAACTAAAAAAGTAATGTGTAATCCTTTTGCTGTTATTCTTGTAAAAAAAACAATTTATAATGAAATTGGTGGTTTAGATGAGAGATATATTTATCGTTGTGAGGACATAGATTTTGGTTTAAAATTATTAAATAATGGGTATGATAACTATACATGTTCAACTGCTGTTCTTTTTCATCATAACATGGCAACACGAAGTAAAATAGATAGTAATTTATTAAAATTAAACTTTGAATATAATGAATGGATTTTTAATAATATTTGGACAAAAAAGTTTATTAAAAATTATTATTATGATAAAATAAATAATTTAATGATATATACTGAAAATCCTTTAAAAATAAGTTTTCTTTTAAATAAATTGGATATTAATTCTAAAAATGATATTTTTTTAGAAGTATTAAATTTTTCTAAATATTTAACCTCATTAGGTTTTGATGTAAATATTTTATCTCCTATTGATAATGAGGATATAGACACGGATATTTTAATAAATATAATTCCAGAGTTTAATATTTCAAATTTGCATATTTGGTCTGGAACAATTAATATTGCATGGATTATAAATTCAGATAACTGGCTTAAAAGTCAATATCTTAATTTTTATGACACAATAATATGCAATGATGATCCAAGTTATCATATTTTTAAAAAATTGAATAAGAATATTTATCATTTTTATAATATAAAAAACCAAAATAACACAAAGATTATAGAAAATAATAAAAATCTCAAGGTTTGTTGTAATAAGTATAATAAATTTAAAGATATTTTAGAAAATACATCATTAATTAAAGCAGATAAATTAAGTAAAAAAATAACAAATAAATTTATTAATAAATACTATATCGACATTAGTAACGAAAATAAAATTTATAAAATAAGAAATATTAATAAAAAAGAATTATCCAAAAAAATTGATAGTTTAAACGAAATATGTATAAATACTAAAGAAAAAAGAAGCCCTAAAATTATAGTATCTTTAACATCATTTCCAGAAAGGATGTATGATATTCATTATACTCTTTATTCACTTTTAAATCAATCTTTTAAACCAGATAAATTAATTTTATGGTTATCTGAAGAGGAGTTTCCTAATCGTTTAGAAGATGTTCCAATAAAAGTTAAAAACTTTCAGAAATATGGATTAACCATCGAATTTGTTGAAGATAACCTAAAACCTTATAACAAATTAATTTATTCTCTTGAAAAATATCCTGAAGATATTATTGTTACTGCAGATGATGATGTATTCTACCCCAAAAATTGGTTAAAACAGTTATATGACAATTATGACGGTGAAAATGTCGTTTGTCATAGAGCACACAGAATAACTTTTGAGGATAATGGAAAAATAAACCCTTATCTTCAATGGCAACATGAAACTAAGTCTAAACAAATTGATATTTTAAATTTTTTCACTGGAGTGGGTGGAGTTCTGTATCCTCCAAGAGTTTTTTATAAAGATGTTTTAAATAACGAGTTATTTTTGAAAATATCCCCAAGTGCTGATGATATATGGTTTTGGGCTATGGCTGTTTTAAATAATAAAAATATAAAAATTGTTCCTAAAGGATACTCTAAATTGATATATATAAATCCAAAAAGAGAATTAGGGTTAAATAATGAAAAGACACTACTCTCAAAAAATATTAAAAGAAATCAAAATAATGAGAATATTAAACATCTCATAGATCATTATCCAGAAATTAAAAATAAATTGAATTTGAATGGATTTAATTCTAAGGAATATTGGGAAAAAAGATACATTGATGGAGGGCATTCTGGAGCAGGCAGTTACAATTTTTTTGCAGAGTTTAAAGCTGAAGTTATTAATAAATTTGTTTTAAAAAATAATATTGATACTGTTATAGAATTTGGTCATGGTGATGGTAATCAGTTAAAATTAAGCAATTATCCAAAATATTTAGGATTTGATGTGAGTAGCACTATTGTGGAATTATGTAAAAATAAATTCAAATTAGATAAAACTAAAAAATTTAAGAATTTAGATGAGTATAATAATGAAAAAGCAGATTTAACTCTTTCATTAGATGTGATTTATCACTTAATTGAAGATGATGTCTTTAATGATTACATGTATCGACTTTTTAATGCATCCTTAAAATATGTAATAATTTACAGTTCAAATGATGAGCAATTAATAGATAAAGCAAATCATGTAAAACATAGAAAATTCAGTGATTGGATTGAAAATAACATGAAAAATTGGAAGTTAATTGATTATATTCCTAATAAATATCCATATACTGGAGATCACCTAAAGGGTTCATTTGCAGATTTTTATGTCTATAAAAAAGATTAAAGAAATATTTATAATTTAGCATTGCAAAAATCAACTAGTTGAAGCAATATTAATTTCAGTTATAAATTAAGCAAATTAAATTTTAAGCGATCTTAAGATATTTTTATTTAACTTGAACCAGTGAAAATTGAAAGTGCCAAAAATAAGATATAATAACAATCTTTCAGGCAATGACTATAATTATTGATATTTAATTTCATTTAAGAATATTTTAGGATTATTTTAATGGAGGAATATAATGGAAAATCAAGATATTAAAGATTTAAATGAAAAAATAAGTATTTTAAAAAAAGAAATAGATCTTTTAAAAACTCAAAATGTTAAAAATAATTTTAATTTTAATAGAGATCATAAGAGTTTTAATAGTTTGTTATTGGCAATAAATAATGATTTAAATAATAATGCTTATTATTGTCCAATTTGTGAGAAACACTCTATAATTTTTTTGCCATTTGGAGAGGGTTTGAGACCTGATGTAATGTGTCCATATTGTGGGTCTGCTGAAAGGCATAGGCTTCTTTATTTCTATTTTAAAAAATTAGATGATTTTAAAAAAAATATTAAATTATTGCATTTTGCTCCTGAAGATTTATTTTATAAGATATTTAATAATTGTAATAATATTGATTATTATCCAACAGATATTGTTCAAAATCCAAAAAATAGGATTGAAATGGATATGCAAAATATTCCATTTGAGGATAATTATTTTGATATTATTTATAATTCTCATGTTTTGGAACATGTTCCTGATGACATTAAAGGAATGAAAGAGTTGTATAGAACAATAAAACCTGAATCAGAAGGGGGTAAAGTAATAATTATGGCTCCTGTTTTTTATTCATTAGCTAAAACTCTTGAAAAAGAAGAATATAATACTCCTGAACTAAGAAAAAAATTTTATGGACAATCTGATCATTTCAGAAAATATGGTGCAGATTTTGATGATAAATTAAGATCTGTAGGTTTTGATGTTGAAATTGTAACTGCTGAAGATTTAGTTGAAAATAAAGAAGATATTGAAAAAATGTGTATTGGAACAGGAGAAAAAGTTTATGTCTGCACAAAACCAAACGAGGTTATAAATGAAGATGTGGTTATTTGCTGTATTGCAAAAAATGAAGAAGAGTATTTTGAAGAATGGCTTGATCATCATTTAAATTTAGGTTTTGATAAGATTTATATTTATGATAACAATGATAATCCTGGACTTCAAGAGTTTTTAAAAAAATATTTGGATGCAAATAAAATAGAAATTATTAAAAATACATTTGAAGTTGCCCCTCAAATTAAATGTTATGATGATTTTTTAGAAAATTATGATTTTAAATGGGGATTATTTATTGATATTGATGAATTTATGACTCTTAGTGATCATAAGAACATAAAATTATTTTTAAAAGACTTCGAAAACGAAGAGTGTATTTTAATTAATTGGATGTTTTTTGGAAGTAATGGGCATGAAAAGAAAACTAATGGAACTGTTCAAGAGAGATTTAAACTCCCTATTCTTCCAATAGAACAAGGAGTAAATAAACATGTTAAAGCTATGGTTAAAAAAGGATCGAATGGTCGATTTAGCAATGCTACTCCTCATTGTCCTGTGGGCTGTAATAAATACTGTAATGTTATTAAAAATGAAGTAAATGTTGGTCCATTTCAGGGTCCTGACTTAAGGGTAGCATATATAAAACATTATATGCTTAAATCTTTTGAAGAATTTTATAATAAACGCATGCGAGGTCGTCCAAATAGGATTGAAAAAGAAGAAGAAAAAGATATTGAATATATTCGAAGAATGTTTTTACAGTTTTCAGATAAGCCATTTCCACATATTGATGAAAAAATTAAAAAATTAGAGAATAGTGAAAATAATCAAGATATTGATTATGGAGAATTAATTACTACTCTTAAAAGTTTAGGAAATTTTGAAAAAATAATTTTGAATAATGATGGAGATAATTTTAATATTTCAATTAATCAAAATCAAATTTGTTTAAATGGGTGTAATGAATTAGTTTTATTAAAATTGTTTAATGAATTTAAAAATATTAATTTTGTATTAAAAACTAAAACCTTACCCGAAAGAGAATTTTACTTACGAATGTTAACTTACTCTTTCGCAACAGATAATGGATTTAAATATACTTTAATAACTGATAGTTAAAGATTAAATTTTATTTTTAGATAGTTTAATGTTCCACAAAACCAAATTTGAAATTTTCACAAATATTTAAATAAATAATTAAATTTTAATCCATTATTTTGAATTTAATATATAAAAAATAAGTTATGTGTCTGTCCCAAAATTTATATTTTCGAATATTAATTTTTTTTTCAAATCGTAGTTGGTTAAGTTTTGAAAATTTTTCTTTAATTTGTTTATAGTTGCAATTTAACCTTTATTTATTGATATTGACTAATGTTTATTGTTGATTTTGTATTAAAATTGTATTTATTTGATATGGGACAGTGTCATATTTAATTTTTTTGAGTTAAAGAGGTTTTTCATGAAAGTAGTTATTTTGGCTGGTGGATTAGGGACAAGATTAGGTGAATTAACGGATATTAAACCAAAACCTATGGTTGAATTAGGAGGAATGCCGATTATATGGCATATTATGAAGATTTATTCTTCTTATGGATTTAATGATTTTATTATTTGTTTAGGTTATAAAGGTTATATAATTAAAGAATTTTTTGCTAATTATTATCTTTATAACTCTGATGTTACTATTGATTTTGTAAATAATAATATGGATTTTTATAAATCTGAAGTTGAACCATGGAATGTTAGTTTAATAAATACTGGAGCAAGGTCACAAACTGCTCAAAGAATTAAAAAAATAGAAAAGTATACTGATGAGGATACTTTTATGTTGACATATGGAGATGGATTAAGCAATGTTAATTTAAATGATTTACTTGATTTCCATAAAAAGAAAGGTAAATATGCAACACTAACAGCAGTTCAACCTGAAGGTAAATTTGGTGCATTAAATATCAACAATAATAATTTCATAACAGAATTCAATGAAAAACCTAAAGGAGACAACAATTGGATCAATGGAGGTTTTTTTGTTCTTGAAAATGAAATATTTGATTACATCGATGATAAAGATGTGCCGTGGGAAAGAGAACCTTTAGAATCATTAGCAAAAGATAATCACTTATCTGCTTTTAAACATCATGGATTTTGGAAACCAATGGATATGTTAAAAGATAAAAAAGAATTAGAAAAAATGTGGAATTCGGGTAATGCTAAATGGAAAATCTGGGATGATTAGTTTTAGCATATTAAATATAAAATTATTAAATTTGGACATATTAAAGGGAGTAATATGGAAAAAAATATACTTTTAACTGGTGGAACAGGTTTTATTGGTAGTCAGTTGGTTGAAGATTCATTAAATGCCAATAAAAAGATTATTTTACTTAAAAGATCTTTTTCTAATACATGGCGTGTTGATAACATTTTATCTGAGTTTATTGATTCTGATACTCTTGTTTTATTTGATATTGATAAAGAAGATATTTCTGATGTTTTTGAAACTTTTAATGTTGATGGTATTTTACATTTAGCTACTTATTATTCTAAATTTCATAATTCTAATGAAATTAATGATATGTTATATTCTAATGTAACTTTTCCAACGATTTTACTTGAAAACGCAGTTAAAAATAATGTTAATTATTTTATTAATACTGGAACTTGTTTTGAGTATTCATTTGATAAATTACCAGTTAGTGAAAAAAATAAAATTCAAGCAGTTAATCTTTATGCATCAACTAAAATAGCTTTTGAAGATATTTTAAAATATTATGCTCATGAATATAATCTTAAATCAAGCACTTTAAAGCTATTTACTCCTTATGGTCCAAAGGATGATGAAAAAAAGGTAACTCCTTATTTAATTATTAATTATCTTAAAAGAAATAAAATAGCTATTCAAAATGCTTCTAAAAGATTGGATTTTACTTTTGTTCAAGATATTATTGATGCTTATAAAAAAACAATAGTTAATGTTAAAAATTTTAATGAAAGTGAAGATATTAATATTGGGTCTGGTATTTCACATACAATTGGAGAAGTTTATTCAATTATTGATTCTATTTTAAATTTTGATGAAAAATCTGAAATAGAATTTGGTGAATCTGATTCTTCAGAAATTAGAAGTGATATTACTAAAGCAAAAGAATTAATTAATTGGAAACCAAATTATACTTTAAAAGAAGGGTTAAGTTTAACAATTGATTTTTACAAAGATAAATATAATTTATAATTTAATATATATCTTTCACGATTTTATAATTATGTTTCGTGAGTTTAATCGTATGGTGTGTTTTTTTATGGGAAAATTTAAATTTAATAAAACTAAAATTGATGGTGTTCAAATTATTGATCCTTTTTTTTCTGAAGATGAAAGAGGATTTTTTTTAAAGAGTTATCACAAAGGGGAATTTGTAGAAAATGGTATTGATGTTGAATTTCTTGAGATATTTTCTTCATTATCTGTTAAAGGTGTTTTAAGAGGTTTACATTTCCAAAATATTCAACCACAAGGTAAACTAATACATGTTACCAAAGGAGAAATATTTGATGTTGCAGTAGACTTAAGAAAAGAGTCTAAAACTTATGGTGAATATGTTAGTGTTATTTTATCATCAGATAATAAAAGACATTTTTATATTCCTCCTGAATTTGCACATGGTTTTTTAGTTTTATCTGATGAAGCTGAAGTCGTTTATCAACTTACAGATATGTATAGTTCTGAAGGTGAAAGTGGAATAATTTGGAATGATACACAAATAGCTATTGATTGGCCATTGGATGATATTGGTGAAGAAAATATTATTTTGTCTCAAAGAGATCAAAATTGGAATAAATTAAGTGAAACTAAAACAAATTTTTAAAGGTTGATGAAAGATGCAGTTTAATGATTTAAAAAATTATTTTCAAGACAAAAAAGTATTTGTCACAGGACATACAGGATTTAAAGGATCATGGTTAACAACGGTTCTTTTAAATTTAGATGCAGAAATTATAGGTTTTTCAAATGGTATCCCTACAAATCCCAGCATGTTTGAAGTTTTAAATTTAAAAGACCATATAACTCATATTATTGGAGATGTGAGAAATTATTCTCAATTATCTGAAGCTATTAATCAATATGATCCTGAGATTATAATTCATTTGGCTGCACAACCTTTAGTTAGGCAGTCATATTTAAATCCAGTTGAAACTTATGAAACTAATATTATGGGAACTGTTAATCTTTTAGAATCCCTTAGAAATATTAATGTAAATCTTAATAAGAATGTTTGTAATTGCAATAATGATTTAAGTTCTGAGAATAACCATAAATTTGTTTTAAATGTTACTTCTGATAAGTGTTATGAAAATAAAGAAAAAAATTATGCTTATAAAGAAACTGATCCTTTAGGAGGATATGATCCTTATAGTTCCAGTAAAGCAGGTTCAGAAATTGTAACTTCTGCATATCGTAGGTCTTTTTTCGATAATTCTAATGTTTCCATAGCTACTGGAAGAGCAGGTAATGTTATTGGTGGTGGGGATTGGTCTAAAGATAGAATTGTAGTTGATTCAATTAATGGCTTGTTTAATGGTGAAACAATAGTTCTTAGAAATCCAAAGGCATTACGTCCTTGGCAACATGTTTTAGAAGCTATTTCTGGTTATCTTAGTTTGTTGGGACATATGATTATTCAAAAACATAGTAATGATAGTAGTAGTAGTAGTAGTAATAGTAATAGTAATAGTAATAGTAATAGTAATAGTAATAGTAATAGTAATAGTAATAGTAATAGTAATAGTAATAGTAATAGTAATAGTAATAGTAATAGTAATAGTAATAGT
>JAISIT010000243.1 GCA_031261915.1 Candidatus Methanoflexus mossambicus | reverse complement strand
TATTATTTTATATTTTATTATTTTATATTTTATTATTTTATATTTTATTATTTTATATTTTATTATTTTATATTTTATTATTTTATATTTTATTATTTTATATTTTATTATTTTATATCTTATTATTTTATATCTTATTATTTTATATCTTATTATTTTATATCCTATTATTTCATGGATTATTAAGTAAATTAAATTTTAATTGATCTTAATTTATTTTTATTTAACTCGAAGTAAGTGAACATTGACAGTGCCCAAAATAGTATTTAAAATCATATAATATTTATTTTTTTAGAAATAATAATTAATAATAATGGTAATAATAATACTTATAATAATACTTATAATAATATTATATAATCGTAATATAATTAATAATAATAAGAATAATAATAGATATGCATGAAGAGTATACAATTCAATGATCCAAATGAAACACAAAATAGCTATAATTTTAATAATATTAAACAAAAAACAACACAAATATTGTTTCCCCCCATAAAAATAATAATCATATAAAAACATAAATATTTAGAGCTATTATAATTATATATTAATATCTAACTGTCAATGATAATAGTGATATATTTATTTCTCCAGAAGATGTTATTTTTATTAGAATAATACTTAATAAATATAATATTAATACTAAAACATCTTTTTCTAAATTTACATTAAATTTAAATATATCTTCAGTAAAAATAATACTGTGCACTTCTTTTTTTATAATTAAGTTTTATAATTAAGTTTTATAATTAAGTTTTATAATTAAGTTTTATAATTAAGTTTTATAATTAAGTTTTATATTAATAAATGACAGAAAGCTATTAACTTTTCTAATTTTTAAACAAAATTTTTATAATTCATATCATAATTTTGGAGAGAGTTATAGAGTAATTGATGGTATATATTAAATTGACTATAAAATAAGGACTTTTTCTAATGTTTAACTTAAAAGAGAATTTAAAAGAGAATTTAAAAGAAAATAATACTACTGTTTCTAAAGAATTTATTGGTGGCTTAACAACATTCATGGCTATGGCTTACATAATGTTTATTAATCCTTCAATTTTGTCTAATGCTGGAATGCCTGTTGGTGGAGTTTTTATTGCAACAATATTGGCTACTGTAATTGGAACATTAATAATGGGATTATTTGCTAATGTTCCATATTCTGTTGCTCCTGCTATGGGCTTGAATGCATTTTTTACTTATACTGTTTGTATTTTATTTGGTTTTACTTGGCAGGAAGCTCTTGCAATGGTTTTTATTTGTGGAATTATTAATGTAATTATCACGATTACAAACATCAGAAAGTCAATTATACTTTCCATTCCAAAAAGTTTACAGTTAGCTATTGGTGGTGGAATAGGAGTATTTATTGCATATACTGGGTTTTTAAATGTTGGATTAATTGATTTTTCATCTGGGGTTCCTGCTATGGCTGCAATCAATAGTCCTGTTTTGATATTATTTGTTATTGGATTATTTTTAGCTATTATTTTAAGTTTAATTAGAATTAAAGGTGCTTTTTTAATTTCAATAGCTATTACAACTATTGTAGGAGTATTTTTAGGTGTTGTGGACTTATCTGCACTGAGTTTTTCATCAATTGGACAGTCTTTCAATGAATTTTCTATAACCTTAGGTGCATGTTTTTCATCTGAAGGTTTTATTTCTTTATTTAGCAGTCCTTCTAAATATTTTCTTATTATAATTACAATTTTTGCTTTTTCTCTTTCTGATACCTTTGATACTATTGGAACTTTCATTGGGACTGGGATAAAGACAAATATCTTTTCTAAAAAAGATATGGATGATATGAAAAATGGAAATGGTTTTTCAAGTAGAATGGATAAAGCATTATTTGCTGATAGTATTGCTACTTCAATTGGAGCTATTTTAGGAACCTCTAACACTTCAACATATCTTGAATCTGCTGCAGGTATTGAGGCAGGAGGAAAAACAGGTTTAAGTTCTATTTTTACAGCTATTTTATTTTTATTATCTATATTTCTCTCTCCAATTGTAGCTATTGTTCCGTCATCAGCTGTTGCTGCAATTTTAGTTATTTTAGGGATTATGATGCTTAGTAACTTTAAGGAAATTAATTGGGATGATATGTCCGTTGCTATTCCTGCTTTTTTTGCAGCTATTTTCATGGCTTTATCGTATAATATTTCCTATGGAATAGCTACTGCTTTTATTACTTATTGTATTACAAAAATTGTTAAAAAACAAGCTAAAGATGTTCATATAATCATTTGGATTTCATCTATTTTGTTTATTTTAAATTTCATTGTTCTTGCTATTGTTTAATTGATTTTTATTGATTGTATTTGTCAAAATCAATTGAATTTTTGATTTATAGTACTTAAAAACTTTTTTCTTAAGAATATAAATTATTTTTCTATGAATTTATATAAACTATGTCTATAAATTAAATGTCATTTCAACTAAATTAACACAAAAAGAAAATATTTATATATGGGATACTATAAATAATCATTTAACTATAATTAGAAAATTTACATTAAATTTTTTTATTAATTTTTTTTCTAATAGAATGTATTCGGTAATAAGTTTCCTTATTCTTTTATTTTTTTTATTTTTATTTTTATTTTTTTTATTATTATTTTTATTTTTTTTATTTTTATTTTTATTTTTATTGTGTTATACTTATCTTGGAACTATATTTATTTAAGATATGATTTGATGGTAATTTAATAAATATATTTTTTCAATATATTGAGAATCAGTTGACTTTAATGGTTTATGTTTTTTTTAAGTTTTTTTTATCACGGAATAAAGTTTCCTTATTCCTAAAATTTTCATTATATTTTTTTTAATAAATAAAAAAATGAATAATTTTTAATTATCTAATTAGAGGTTTAAAAATGAATAAAAAAATATTTTTCAATAGTTTAATAATATTATCTTTGTTATTTTTAACAATAACCGCAATTTCAAGTGTTTGTGGTGCAATAGATACAAATAGTAATGGTATTGATGAAAAAAATACTATTAATTCAGTTTATGATAATAATTCACTGGATAATAATCTAATTCTTGGTAAAAATGATATTTCTGCTTCAAATTTAATTTTAAATATAACTATAACTACAAATGATAATCTAAATAATGCAATAAATATTCTTAATAAAAATGCTAATGGATCTTCTTTAACTAAAAAATATTCAAACCTTAAATTAATGCCTGGAATTTATAATAAATCTGAAGATTTAAATAATATTTTAAATGTTAATAATGCAGATATAACAATTTCTTCAAGTTCTCCAAATGAAAAAGCAACAATTGATGGAAATAATTCTAAAGGAATTTTTAGTATTAATGGAATAAACTCCAATATAAGATTTATAAATATTAATTTTATAAATGCAAATGTTAATCCAGCAATTAAAAATTATCATGATGGAGGAGCTATTTTTAATCTAAATACGAATTTAAGCTTTATTAATTGTAGTTTTATAAACAATAAGGGTGTTAATGGTGCAGGAATACACAGTATAAATGGAACTTTAGTAATTAATAATTGTAATTTCTCAAATAATATTGCAAGTAAAAATGGTGGAGCAATATTTAACAATATTACTAATTTAAAAAGGATAGTTCCACCTACATTTCTTTTTATGATTGATAATTCTAATTTTAATAACAATACAGCCAGTAATTTTGGTGGTGCAATTTATAGTGATATTATTAGCAGTAAAAATTATAAATTTAATATTACTAAAACTAATTTTACTTATAATAATGCTAAAAGTGGTTCAGCAATAGCTTTTATTGATAAACTATGTAATGTATATAATTTTAATTATTGTAATTTTAGTTTTAATGCTGGTGAAAATGAAATTTATATCCATACAATAGAATCTTTAAAGACACACAATAGCTATTGTTTATCTTTTTTGAACTCTGTTTTTAATTTAAATAATCATACTTTGGCAAATATTTACAATGATGGTAGTTCTATTCAGGTCTTACTAAAAAATATTACTCGTATTGAGAATGATTTTGTTTTAATAGATAGTTCTAAAGGTGCTTCAAACAATATTGAGATGATTGATGTTTCTAACATAAGGATATATGATGTTTATGTATTCACATCTGGAAAACAGATAGGTAATCAGTATATTTTCACAGCTAAAATCTTCAATTTAAACACTGCTAAGTATATTACAGATTTAACTCTTCCATTATATCTTATTATTAATGAAAATAATAAAGTTGAAATTAAATTCATTAATGGCGAAGCTAAATATATTTATGATATTTCTAAAACTGGATTTTTAAATATTAATTTACAATTTGAAGGATATAGATATTTGCAAAAAACACCAAATCCTGTAACTGTCATATATAATTCATTTAATTCTTTTTTTGCTAAAAAGGTTACATCTCCTATTAAATCTACAATTATTTCTTTTAAAGTTACAAAACCTAATGTTTATGGTAAAATTACATATACTGCAATCCTTAAAACTAAGGATAATAAATTATTAAATGGAAAAAGAGTTTATTTCTATTATGATAATAAAAAAATAGGATCAAAACGGACAGTTAAAGGAATAGCTAAATTTACATATACCTTACAGTCCTTTGGTAAAAAATCAATAGCTGTCTGTTTTAATGGAGATTCAGCATATAAAAAAGTATATTCATCTAAAAAATTAACAAATTATGTTATTTTTCTTTCTAATAAAGTGAAACATTATGGAAAAAGTGTTTCAATCAATTCTAAAGTTTATAATTATTATCCAACTACTAAAACCTTTAAAATTACATTTAAAATACCAAAAGGGCTTACAATATCAAAATATACTCTTCCTAAGACTTCTAAAAAATTCATTGATAAATTTAAAATAGGATATGATAAAAATCGTAGGTATTTATATTATGTATTTACAGGTTTTAAAAAATTTAAATCTATTTCAAATATTGTATTTATAATAAATTCTAAGAAGAAAGGAACATATAAAATAAAGAATTCAATTAATAATCATTTAACTTTAATTAGTGATAGTAAATTACTTAAAATTAAAATTTAAGAGTGTTTGTTCTATAATTTATATTTTAAGAATTTATAATGTATTTATTTAAATAATCCCATTTTAACATTATTACAATTAATATTACTTTCCATTATTTTATCTTATCTTATTTTGTCTTATTTTATTTTTAATATTATGTTATAATCCTTAAAGAATTGTAACTGTTCCATCAGCATGAATAACTTTTAAACCTTTGCCACTCCATTTTGCTTCAGCCATTTCACGAAACTTTTGGGGATGTTTTTTTTCGTATTCATTTAGTTGTTTTTTGATTTCAGTTGATTCTTTGACCGTTATGTTTTTATCACTTAATTTTGTAGCATATTTTCGCCATTCTTTAAGATTTTTAATCATATATCTCACCAGTATATTATTTTATAAATTATATTATATATATTTTAGGATGCAATAAACTTCATTATTTATTTTATAAATTTCTAATTCGCTTCCACGAGGAAGTAAAAATTCTATTTCATTAGGTCGACTTGAATTTTGACGAATATATGATCCTTTAGTTCCTTTTTTCATTTTTAAACAAAATACTGTTCCTTTATTTGTGGCATAATACTTTGCTACACCTTTATCAAAACTTGTGGAAGCATATCCTAAATCTGGAATTGTATCGCCCACTTTAAAATTAGTAATTTCCTCTTTCAATCCCCTATAACAAATAGTATCTTCAACAAGTTCAACATGATAATTATCTAAATCATGAACTATATTTTTAAATTCTTTTTCGTCAATATCATAGGTTTTTTCTAAATATTTATTCCATTTTCCATTATGATTTCTAAAACAATCATTTACAATATTACTATCTTTTGAATATCTCCACATACTACCTCTCACGGATTCAGGATAATTTCTATTATATAATGCATCTAACTCTTTTATTCGTTCATTTGATAAACTATGAACTATTTTCTTATTATTATTTTTATTATTATTCTCATTTTCATTTATCATTTGGCACTGTCAAAATCAACTGGATTTTGATTTTTCAGATGCGTGATCTTAAAGTTCGATAATTTGGTTTATAATATTTGATAATGGAACTTATAGAGTAAAGTAATGATCTTGGGCTTTT
>JAISIT010000104.1 GCA_031261915.1 Candidatus Methanoflexus mossambicus | reverse complement strand
CCTAACTTGTAATTAAATAGTAATCTAATAATAATCTAATAATAATTAAATAACAATACTAACATATAATGCCAATTTAATAGCAATATAGTAATAATAGTAATAATATTGATAATAGTGATAAAATATTACTCAAAGTAAAATAATAATGCTAATAATGCTAATACTAATAACAATAACAACAATACTGATAGTAATACTAAAAATACCAACTACAACTAATAATCTATTTTTTCAAAAATCAAATTATTATTTTTTATTTCATATTCTATGTATTTTAATTGGTTGCATAGTTTTTCATTCTTTTGATTAAACTGTATAAATGAATCGGTGATGTTTGAATATTTTTCTTTTCGTTTTTCAGTGTTTAATTTAAATTTTTTAGCAATTAATATTGGCACAATATCACTTGGTCGATTTGGAATATAATATTCTTCAATCCAATCCATATATCTATTTATTTGAGAAATATTTGTTATATCTGCTTCTTTAGCTTTTAATTCTATTGGAATAAATAATTTAGTATCTTCATCTTTGTTTTGTAAAGATAATGCAATATCTATTCTTTGCATTCCAACACCACAGGATACTTCATTACCAATCCATTCTATTTCAAAATTTTCAGGAATTATATTTTCATCTAAACTATGGTTTATGTTTTTACCTATATTTTGAACAATATATGATTGCAAATGAGGTTCAAATGCTTTCTTGTCCTGATATTTTTTTATTAATCTTGGAACTAAATTTATCTCATCTTTCCTACCTTTATATTTTTTAATAGGATTATTAGTAGTTATAATTTCTTGTTTGTCAATATCAAATGATAATTCGTTGTTTAAAACATCAAGGGATTCTCTTTTATTTTTACTTCTAATTAATTGACATAATCTTTCAAATTCATAAATTGTAATCATAGAATTTCCACGATGTGCTTTTAATTTTCTGTAAATCAAACTCCACAACATTCGATATGGATCAACAATATTTCTTATTGAATCTAATGCTTCCCATTCTGTGACTCCTTTTGGATAAATAATGTCTGGTTCTATCAAAGTTCTAAAAAATAAGTTTTTGCTAAGTTCTGAGTTATATAAATATTGTTCTCCATCATTATTGTCTAAAAAAGAGTAATCCTCTTTTGCTTTAAAAATACCATAAAATTTGCCTTCTTTAAAGCTTACATTTTTAGAAGTCTTTTGTTGCACATAAAAAATAATTTTATCATTTTTTCTAATTCTATTGGCATCAGCAGACATAGAAACAATTTTATTTTCAGTATTTCCCTTTAAATCTGTTTCTGAAGAATTATTAAAATCAATTTTATCTTCTCCTGATCCAGTTCCAGCAAATAGATATTTTAAATGAATATCGAATGTATAAATATCTACAATGAAAACATGTGTTGTGGCCATAGTTATACCTCATAATCTTCAGGATAAATTTTTTTAGCAATATATTCTGCTGCTTCTTTGCTTATTTTTTTAACACTACATTTTCTGTAGGCTACTGGATCATATTGATAACAACCTACACAACCTAATTCCTCATTGTAAGTTTCATCCCCTTTATAAAAGGAATAGGGGTTTCCTAAAATATTTTTAGCATCCCATCGTTTATCTGTTTCTTTACATCTTTTACAAATCTGTCTTTTAATGTCATTTGCTGCTTTAGATAATGGTTGAAAATCTTCTTTTTTTTGAGTATCTTTATTTGAAACTCTTAAATTATCTTTTCTTCCATCTTTATGATCAATTTCAATAATGGTATTTTCACTTTTCCCATTTACTCCAAGCATTACACAATTCTTGTTTTTATAGAAATCTTTAATTAATGGGCTTATTATTTGGTTAAAATGTTCTTCTTCATTGTACCCAAATAAGCGAATTCTATCTATTTTATTTCCACTTGTTTGAGTGTTATCTTTTTGAATATTATACTCCTTTGCAAGTTGTGAACTTTTACGTATGAAATCTCCACCATTTCCAAATGTTAAACGCTTATATTTTCCAACAAATTCTTCAACTGAAACCCATCGAGAAAATCCATTTTCATCTGGTTTTGCAAGTTCTAAAAATAAATCTTTTTTACTTTTATTATTTTTAGTCATATTCATCCAACCTTTTTATGGATTTATCAAAATATTCTTTATTAATTTCACACCCCATAAAGTTTCTATTAGTTAAAAAAGACGCAACAGCTGTTGTTCCACTTCCAGAAAAACAATCTAATACATAGTCATCTTCATTAGAATGTTTTAAGATTAACTCTTTACATAATTCTAATGATTTTTGGGTTGGATGGAATCTATCTTTACCACTATAAATTGGATATTCATATACTCCTTTATCATATTCGCTGTTAAATGTTGGTTTTGAAATTTTTACTCCTGTAATAAATATTTCACGAGCATTTGTAAGATAATTCAATTTGGAATTTATCGGAACTGGATTTGTTTTAATCCATTCACAAAAACGAAGTTGTTTAAATTTAGCATTCTCAAAATAATTTTTCAATTCTGTTATTTTCCATAGGTCATAAAAACAGATTAAAGTTCCAGATTTTTTTAAAACACGATAACATTCAAAAATCACTTTTTGCAGGTCATTTTCTCCACTGTAATCCCACTTACCAAAATCATAGCTTACACGAAATCTATCAGTATCTCGTCCAGTTTCTTCCCCTTTTTGAAAACCAGTTTCTCTACTTATTTCATATGGAGGATCAATTAAAATAAGATCTATTGAATTCTTTTCTATATTTTTAAAAAATTCAAAACAATCTATATTCAAAATGTTTATATCATTTGTTTGTTTAAACAATTTGGTTTGGTTTGATTTTTTATTTTTTATTTTTATATTGTTTAATTTGTTTGTTTTAATTTTATTTTTTTCTTCATTATATGTAAAACAAGAATTATTTTCATTTATTTGTAGTGATGAATAATTTACCCCCTCCTCAGCAATTGGAATTAGTTGAGATTCATCTATATTTGATATTAAAGGGTATTCATAGTTTTTTATAATATTATTCATGAGTATTTGCTCTCCATATTTAAATTATATGATTAGATTCTCTTTATTTTTATATTTAAATCTTTTTATTGGAGTATTACTATTTAAATAACAGGATGTCTGAAAATTTGTCAAAATCTGAAGGATACAAAGTATTTATACCGTATACAAAACCCTTTAGACTATTTCAGAGATATGAATTATTTAAATCCAATTTATACCCATTTAAAAGATAAATTATTTAATTTACTTCCTAAATGGGAAGAATTTAGACGAAATACATGGAAAATAGAAAAATTTTTGAATTCATACATATCAACTCAAAGCTAAAAAAAATACGCAATTATACACTCAAATTAGTCTAAAGCATGCATATTTGAATGTACTTTTAATGACTATGCTAGTTAGTATGAGTTACAAGCTAATTGAAAAGATTTCCAAGCTTGTAGAATTTACATAATCAGACACTATGTAATTTAATTGTAATAAATCTAATAATGCTAATAATGTAATTAAATAAATATAATTAATAAATATAAAATTAATTAATAAATTTTTTAATTAATAAAATGTAATATTAAGTATTATCTAAATTTAAATTAATATATTTATCTATATAATTAATATAATAAATATAACAATATAATAATTAATAAAAAAATAAAAAAATAAAAATAAAAATAAAAAAAATTAAAAAAATTAATAAAAATCAGACAATATACTTATTAGACAATATTATTAGATAATATAATTAATATAATAAATAAACCAGTGCAAATTAAAGCATATATCACGATATATAAGAATATAAACATCTTAACTATTATAAACAATATAAATAATCATTTCAAGGTGAATAAGAATGAAATTTACAAAACCAAGAGGAACAAGAGACTTTTTATTTGAGGAAATGAAAGAAAGAAGGAAAGTAGAGAATGTTTTAAGAAAAGTCTTTGAAAATTATGCATATCAAGAAATAAAAACCCCTATATTTGAAGAATTATCATTATTTACTACAAAATCTGGAGAACAAATTGTAGATCAGCTATATAACTTTGAGGATAAATCAAAACGAGAATTAGCTCTTCGTCCAGAAATAACTGCTCCTGTTGCAAGACTTTATATTAATGAACTTCAAAAAACAGCTAAACCCATCAAACTATATTATTTTGGAAGTTGTTTTAGATATGAA
>JAISIT010000095.1 GCA_031261915.1 Candidatus Methanoflexus mossambicus | reverse complement strand
ATAATATTTATAAAAATAACATATTAATTATTCTAAATTTTTAAGACTTTTTTTTTTAATTTGATAGAAATAAAACAAATAGCAAAATATATATATGATAATGATATATATCCATATATTTAAAGCATTTAAATAACTTATTTAATAATTATCATTAATAAAAATATTTAAAAATTTAAAATTCAATTGTGATAAAAATGAATAAAAAGATTGTTTTGATAATAGGAATAATTGTCATGGCTATGGTTGCTGTGGTATGTTTTGGATTTTCTTTAGGAGTTTTTAATTCTACAACTGATGTAGATACTGTATTTATAAAAGGAACTATTCAAGGTGATGCTATAAAAGCTGATGATATTGGACCTAAAGAATTAAATGACTGGATAGTAGGTTATTATGACATTACTAATAACATTGGATATTCATTTTCAATGGCAGATACATTAAACTTTACAGTTAATGGTTATGCTATATCAAATGATTTTGAAAAAATTGGAACTAAAAAATATAATGGAAATGAATGGACAATTTATGCTTTTAATAGTAATAATAAAAACACTAAATCTATAGAAAATAAAGCTTTGGTATCCGATGTTATGGATTATATGTGTGTTTGTAGTGGAAAAAATGGAGATTATCTGATCATGATTGGTGAATATGATAATGAAACTAATGAATCTAAGACCAATTTAAATTTTGATTCTCCAATGTTTACTGATTATGTTGCTCCTCTTTTAAATAGTATTGTTTTAAAAGACCCTAAAAATCCTATTGAAGAGTATAAAACTTTAAATTTGACAAAATCAGACTATGATATTGCTATTGATTATGCAAATCAATATGGATGGAGTGGATTATTTTAACAATGTTTAAATAATTATTTATTTTAATGGCACTGTCAATTTTCACTGGTTCAAATTAAATAAAAATACATTGAAATTGCTTAAAATTTAATTTACACAACATATCCATGGAAGTAATATTACATCAACCAGCTGATTTTGACAGTGCCATTTTAATTTTTCTTATTCTTTTATCATTTATTATTTTTAGTAAATATTATTTTATTTCAAATATTGTAATATGGCATAAAGTTTAAATACTATTAAAAACATAATTTTTATTGTTATATTTGTTTTGCCAAGATAGCTTAGAGGCGAAGCGGTGGACTGCAGATCCATTACACGGGAGTTCAAATCTCTCTCTTGGCTTAAAATATAATGTAATTACTTATGATCATAATTAAATACAAAAATAATCATGAAGTATATTATTATGTTGGTATATTGTTATAACTTACAATATATTAAATATATAAAATACTTAATATAACTTAAAATACTATACTTAAAATGACTTAATATAAGTAAATATAAGTAAATATAAGTAAATATAAATAAACATGATTATATCTTAACTTTTAATTACGGGGCTATAGTGTAATCTGGCATCATCTGGGACTCCAGTTGTCTTTGAAGAAAATTGCGCAAACTGAAACGGTATTTATTGATTATATCTTAATGATGATCAATTGGAGTACTGAGACAGAGAGATATCCCAGGATCGGGGTTCAAATCCCTGTGGCCTCATCTTTTTTAATGTTTTAGTTTAAAATTTTTCATGTTTTATTCTAATTCATTTATTTTATTTGATTCATGATTTTAATACTATTTTAATACTAATTTTAATATAATTTATTTTTAATAACTCTCTTTTTTTATATTTTAATAAATTTATTTTAAAATTTTTAATTCTAAGATTAATTATTAAATAATATATAATTTATTTACTTTTTTTTACAATATTGCTTTTTTTTAAATTTATTATTATCATAAATATATTTGGAATGTTATTATGGAAAAAATTAACAACATTTATTGCATTGAAGGCATTAATGCTGATTCTAATAGCTATTTAATTGGAAATATTCTTGTTGATACTGGTATTGGATTAAAACCAAATAATTTACTTAATAAATTAAATGAAATCAATGTAAAACCAACAGATATTGATTTAATAATAAATACTCACAATCATTTTGATCATGTTGGAGGAAATTATTTGTTTCCTAATGCAAAAATAGCTATTGGAGTTAATGACAGCGAAGCTATTTTAAACAACAATGATAACTTAACATTGTCAAAACTATTTTTTAACAAACTAAAAAGAACGGATGTAGATATTAAATTATATGAGAATGATAAAATTCATGATATTTTTTTAAAAATTAGTATGGATAACAAAAATAATGATAGTAAACAAAATAATTCAAAATTTTTAAAAAATAAAGAAAATAATAAAGAAAATAATAAAGAAAAAATAGATGATTTTTATGTTTTAGAAACTCCAGGTCATACTTCTGGTGGGATATGTTTATATGATGGAGAAACCTTAATTTCTGGAGATACTGTGTTTACAAATGGTGGTTTTGGTAGAGTAGATTTGGGTGGCAATTATAGTGATATGGAAAATTCATTAAAGAAATTAAATGAATTAAATGTTGAATATATCTTACCAGGTCATGGATCATGGGCAAATAACGGAAAACAACATATAAAAATGGCTTTAAACTCTTTTTTAACAAATCTTTAAAAATAGTTATTTAAACATGTTTTAAAAGATTAAACCTAAAGGATATTAACAGTTAAATAAAAAAATTAACAAATAAATGCAATTTTTTTTTATATTTATGATATTAATCTTAAAATAGAGATATTTATTTTAAAAATATTTTAGCTGCCTTTTGGAAACTATTGCCACGTTTTACAAGGATTGAAATTTTATTTCCAGTATTTAAAACAGTGTCTGGTTGTGGAATTTTCAAATGTCCTCCTTGATAACCTGCAATTATAATATAATCTTCTGTTGGAGATAATTGAGCTATTTTTTTCCCATTAACTTTTGGATTTGTAATGACCATGTCTAATATCTCGGCATCTCCTTTACCGAATGCAGTGAGGTCTGCTACATTGGGTCTTGTGATTACTTTTTCAAGAAAACCTGCAGCAGTTCTTTCAGGACTTATAACATCATCAATACCTATTTTTTTAAATGCTAATTCATGATCAGGATTGCTAACACGAGCTATTACTTTTTTTATTCCATAATCTTTAACTAAAATTGAGGACAATAAATTTGCTTCATCATTACCAGTTGCGGCTACAAAAACATCGGCATCAGTAATATTTGCTTCTTGTAATGTTCTTGTGTCCGTTCCATTTCCACAGATTATCATCGCATCAAGTTCAGCTGCAGCGACTGCTCCTTTTTCCTGTTCACTTTCTATAATAGTTATATCTATTCCATCATTTATTAAAAGGTTTGCAAGTGTTATTCCAACTCTTCCAGCACCCATAATCACAACATACATATTTTCACGATTTTTAAAAGTTTATTAATATTTTTAATATTTTTAATATTTTTAATATTTTTAATATTTTTAAGTTTATTAAATTTTTTATTAATATACATACAATTAATTTATATCATATTAAATACTCATATACTTGGAGTAATATACAAAATTAAATTAGTAGTTAATAACAAATCATAATTATAATTAATTTTTATTATATTAGCTAATTAATTTTTTATTTTTAACTATTTATTATTTTCTATTTTTTCTATGTTCAAATAAAGAAAACAAACCTTTTAGAAAACGGAACTAAAAGTTCCCTAAGTTTGCTTTGCAAATAAAAGTTTGATCAAAAACTATCCAAAATAATAAACATTCAAATGAAAAATATATTGTTTAAATTATATTTTAATCGTCTTTCATGTTAATAATTTTCAAATTTTCATGAAAATTATTTTTATTCTCTTTAACATTATTTTGTTTATTATACTTATTTTTAATATTGTTATTTTTAATATTGTTATTTTCACTATGAATATTTTTTAAATTAACACTATTTTTGTATTTTTTATGTGAATTTGAAGATTTTTTAAAAAATGCATATATTCCACTTAATAAAACTAATATTGGAATAATTTCTAATCTTCCTGCCCACATATTAATAATTGTCATTATTTTAGCAGAATCTGGCATTGTAGGAGAAATAACTCCTGTGCTTATTCCAACATTTCCTTGGGCGGATACAACATCAAATAATGAATTTAAAGGATCAAAGCCATGGGCTAAAAATATACCCCAACCAACAAAGATTAAAATAATATAAAGACTTAAATATGCATTTGCTTCTTTCAATTCCTCTCCAGATATTGCAAGTTTTCTAAGTTTGGTTTGTATAATCCTACCTTGTGGAGATAAAATGCCTAAAACAGTTTTATGGATATTTTTTAAAAGAAAAATAAATCTAATTAACTTAAATCCTCCAGATGTAGATCCTGCTGCACCACCAATAAACATTAAGACAATTATTATAAATTTCATGAATCCTGACCACTGTGCAACTACATTGGCAGTGTTTAAAGTAAATCCTGTGGTTGTAATAGCTGATACTGTATAGAATACAGCATCCATTGGTGATAGATTGGTATATATTAATATTAGAATAGACATTATAATTATTAATGCAATCATGAGTCGAAATTGAGTATCTTTTAAAATATCGAGACTTTTAGTTTTTATTGATTTATAAACAGTTAAAAAACTTGTTGCACCCATAATCATTAAAAATATTGAAATTATATTAAAAACAGGATTATTATAATATCCAAAATTAGCATTTGTAATTGACATTCCACCAGTTGCAATAGAACTAAAGGTAAAATTTATAGAATCAAAAATAGGCATTCCAGCTATTATAAATAAGAGTATACCAATTATTGTAAAGATTAAATAACCTTTAATTATTTTTTTAAGAGTATTCCCAACACTAGGGCTTATTTTTTCATGCCTTGCTTCTGCATTATAGAGACGTGCCACTGGAGTTCCAGAATTAAGTAGTATTCCTGTTATTAATGCTATTATCCCTATTCCACCTATCCATTGTTCGAAACTTCTTAGAAATAGAATAGATTTTGGTAAAATCTCCACATTTAGAAATATTGTAAATCCTCCACCAGTCCAAGCAGACATATTTTCAAAAAAAGCATCTAAAAAGCTTATATCTACTGAAAGATACATTATCATTGCCCCAACTAAAGCTGCCCAAATCCATGCCCATGCTGAAATTATCATTCCGTGTTTAAGCTTAACATATCCTTTTTTTGTTTTTTTCTTTAGGATATTTCCAATTACATAAGAAATAATTCCAGATATTAAACAATATATGAAAATATTCCATTCGTTGTATATTATAGCTATTATTCCTGGGACGATAACACTTATTCCTATCCCTTCCATTATCATAGCAAGATAGTGAGTTATAGTTTCAATATCTTTTTTAGCAATATACCTCATCATTTTAAATTAATTTTTATAATATAAATATTTTTACATCATTTTAGGTGTTAAATTAAATCAAAAATTATTTCATTTAAATAAAATATTAGTTCAAAAAGTATTATTTTAAGAAAAACTAATCAAAAACATAGTAAAATTATTAAAAAAATAATAAAATTGAAATCAATTAAAAAAAGTGATGAAATAGAATTAACTAAAAATTATTTATTACCCATAGTTTTAATCGTTGTGTTTAAAAATAAATTTAATAAATTTATTATTTTTAATTTAAATTCTAAAAACTATATTTTCATAGAAAATATTATATATAATGAAGTTCATAATATATAATGTATTAGAAATTTTTTTAATGATTAAATTTAATAATTTATTATATTAATTTCTAACTACTAAATTTTACATTAAATTAATTTGATTATTTGTTAATCTTTTTTTTCTAATTTTTAAAATTGCTTTTCAAGAATATTAATTGAATATTCTAAAGGTATATTATATAAAATTAATGTTTAAATTATATTTAAGTTAATATTGCTTGTTTACTAATTTTAAGAGTGTTTCTTTTATTTTAATCTTTTTTTTTAAAAAACTCAAATTAAAATTTAAGATTAAGATTTAAAGTTAATGTTTAAATTTAAAATTAATAATATTATTTAATTAACATTTAAATTAACATTTAAATATAAGATTTAAATATAAGATTTAAATTTTCAAATATGATTTATTTCATAAAATTTATTCAAAAATAACTATTACTTATTCATTTTTTAAAATTTCAAGTTTTTACATTATTTTACAAATATAGAGGTGTTATTTTGGAAGATAAAACATTAAAAGGAACAACAACTGTTGGAATTACATGTTCTGATGGTGTTGTTTTTGCTAGTGAAAGAAGGGCAAGTATGGGGAATTTAGTTGCTCATAAAAATACAGTGAAGATATTTAAAATTGCTGATCATTTAGCCACTACAATAGCAGGTTCTGTTGCTGATGCACAGAGTTTAATGAAAGTTATTGCTGCTGAAGTTTCTTTATACAAAATGAGAAATGGAGAAGCTATTTCTGTTGAAGCGGCTGCTGCAGTTTCTGCTAATATTCTACACTCATCTCCATTGTATGTTCAAACATTAATTGGTGGTGTGGATGATACTGGAGCATCAATTTATTCTTTAGATCCTGCTGGAGGCATGATTCCAGATAAATTCATTTCTACTGGGTCTGGATCTACTTTTGCTTATGGTGTTTTAGAAGATAGATTTAAAGAGAATTTAACTATTGATGAAGGAATTGATGTAGCTATTAGATCTATTAAATCAGCAATGGAAAGAGATACTTTTTCTGGAAATGGAATTTTAATTGCTACAGTAACTAAAGATGGCTTTAAAATGCTTTCCCCAGAAGAAATTGAAGAAAAGGTAAATCAAATTAAATAATTAAGATAATTAAATTATTTTTTCATTTTAAATGTTTTAAATAAATTTTTTGTTTTACTTATTTTTTTTATTTTATTTTTATATTTTTATTTATAATTCTTATTCTCATTTTTTTATTTTTATATTTTTATTTTTTTTATTAAAATTTTATCATATATATGTTTTAATAAATTTATTTTAAAATAAAATTTATTGGATTTATTAATTAATATTTTTTTATTAATTAATATTTTATTAATTTTATTAATTTTAATTTTATTAATTTTAATTTTATTAATTTTAATTTTATTAATTTTAATTTTATTAATTTTAATTTTATTAATTTTATTAATCATATTAATTATATTAATTAGTTTTTTTATATAATTTATTTTAAAATAAAAATTATAATCTTTTAATATTATAAAGTAAATTTAAATAATGTTATTATAAAGTTTAATAAATTTTAATGAGATTTTAATGAATTTGCTGAATTTATACTAATTTAAAAAACGAACATTATTTACAAACTTTAATATTAATCCTATACTTGCTATTTTTTCATATTTTTTCATGTTTATTTATTGTTAAATTATATTGTTAAATTTATTCTTAATGCGTAATATTTTTTATTTATTTATAATTTCTTTATTTAATTTTCTTATTTAAATTTCTTTATTTAATTCACTTATTCGATTTATTTAAACTTTAATTAACAAATTAATACTTATTATTGTGATTAGATGACTAGAACAATTTTAGAACAAATTAAAAAAACGATCATCAATAGATTGCCTGAAGAAGTTCAAGTTGCAAATGTTGAATTTGAAGGTCCTGAGGTAGTTATTTATACTAAAAATCCTGCAGTTATTACCAATAATGGAGATTTAGTCCGTAAAATAGCTAAAGATATGAGAAAAAGAATTATTATTCGTAGTGATAAATCAGTTTTGCTCGATCAAGATAAAACAATTCAAAAAATTCATGAAATTGTTCCAGAAGATGCAGGAATAACTAATATTGAATTTGATGAAGTTACTTGTGAAGTCATTATCGAATCTCATAAACCTGGTCTTGTTATTGGTAAATTTGGGGTGACTTCAAGAGAAATTACTAAAAATACTGGTTGGGCTCCTAAAATTTTAAGAACTCCTCCAATTAAATCAGGTATCATTGAAACTATTCGAAATGTTAATAAAAATAGTAATAAAGAAAGAAAAGAAATTTTACAAACTCTTGGAGCGAGAATACATCAAGGAACTAAACATGATAGTGATTGGGCGAGAATAACTTCAATGGGAGGATTTAAAGAAGTTGGAAGGTCATGCATGTTACTTCAAACTCCAAATAGTCGGGTTATGTTGGATTGTGGAGTTAATGTTGCTGGTTCTGATAATAAAAGTTCTTTTCCTTATTTGAATGTTCCTGAATTTAATTTAGAAGATTTAGATGCCGTTGTTATTTCTCATGCACATCTTGATCATTGTGGTTTTGTTCCTTTCCTTTATCATTATGGATATGAAGGACCTATTTATTGCACAACCCCTACAAGAGATTTAATGACTTTATTACATTTAGATCATATTGATATAGCACATAGAGAAGATAATCCTCTTCCATTCACTGTTAAACATGTTCAAAAAAGTTTAAAACATACAATAACTTTGGATTATGAGGAAGTTACGGATATTTCTCCAGATATAAAATTAACATTCCATAATGCTGGTCATATCATTGGTTCTGCAATGAGTCATATGCATATTGGTGATGGGGATCATAACTTAGTTTATACTGGAGATTTTAAATATGAGCGCAGTAGACTTTTAGAACCTGCAACAAGTCGTTTTCCACGTGCTGAAACAATTATAATGGAAAGTACTTATGGTGGAAAAGAAGATGTTCAACCATCAAGAAATTCAGCAGAAAAGGAGTTAATGAAGACAATTTACAAAACTGTTAAACGAGGAGGAAAAGTTTTACTCCCTGTTTTTGCTGTTGGTCGTGCACAAGAGTTAATGATAGTTCTTGAAGAATACATGACTCAAGGATTAATTGAAGAAGTTCCAATTTATATTGATGGGATGATTTGGGAAGCTACAGCTATTCATACTGCAAGACCAGAATATTTAAGTAAAGATTTAAGAGATCAAATATTCCATGCTGGTAGAAATCCATTCATGTCTGAACCGTTTAATAAAGTGACTAATACTAATCAAAGAGAAGATATTATTAATTCTAAAGGACCATGTATTATTCTTTCTACTTCTGGAATGTTAACTGGTGGAAATTCTCTTGAATACTTTAAAAAATTATCGGATAATAATAAAAACACTCTTGTGTTTGTCGGTTATCAATCTGAAGGTTCTCTTGGAAAGAGAATTCAAAAAGGATGGAAAAAGATTCCACTAAAAGAAGATGGGAAAACTATTGTTTATTATGTTAAAATGGAAATTAAAACTATTTCTGGATTTAGTGGGCATTCTAACCGTAGACAATTAATGGATTATGTTAGAAGACTTAGTGTTAAACCTGAAAGGATTATTACTTGCCATGGCGATCCATATAAATCAGTAGACCTTGCAACAAGTATTCATAGAAGTTTTAAAATAGAAACTAAAACTCCTTTAAACTTAGATGCTACAAGAATTTTATAATTTTAATTTAATGATAATTGTTAACTTTAAGTATAATATTTAAATATTATAATTTATACAATAAATAAACTTTAAAGTAACACAATATTTAAATAAATTAACACAATATTTAAATAAATTAATCAAGATACTATTAATATATTATCAATAAATTATTAATTTTTTAATTTTTTAATTTTTTTTATTAATTGTTTACTAATTTTAATATTATGGTTTTATGATTTTATTATCTTTTTATTTATTATCTTTTTATTTATTATCTTTTTAGTATATGGTGAGTTTATGGTATTATATTCTGATTCTGGTGTAGATATAAGTCTTGAAGAAAAAACTGTTTCAAATATTGCATCTATATTAAAATCTACTTTAAAAAATCAGGAAATTATAACTGAAAGTGGGCATTTTGCTGCTTTAGTTAAATTAGGCAATAATGCAATTGCTATGAGTACTGATGGTGTTGGTAGTAAAATTTTAATAGCTGAAATGATGAAAAAATATGATACTGTAGGTATTGATTGTATTGCAATGGTTGTTAATGATATTCTTTGTGTTGGTGCAGAACCTATTGCTTTAGTTGATTATTTAGCTGTTGAAAAACCAGATATTGAGATTGCAGGTGAAATAGCTAAAGGTTTAGTTAAAGGTGCGAATTTATCGAATATTGCAATTATTGGCGGCGAAACTGCTTCGATTCCTGATGTTGTCAAAGGTTTTGATTTAGCTGGAACTGGAATAGGCATTGTGGATATTGATAAAATCATTTCTGGAGAAAATATTGCTGATGGTGATGTTTTAATTGGTTTAAAAAGTACTGGGATCCATAGTAATGGATTATCTTTAGCAAGGAAAGCTATTTTTGATATTGCTAAATTATCTCTTGATGATAAAGTTTTAACAAGTGAAAATACTGTTGGAGAAGAGTTATTAAAACCAACTGAGATTTATGTTAAAGCTATTAATGATTTATTAAAAAAAGATTTTGAAATTAAAGGTTTGGCTCATATTACTGGTGGAGGAGTTAATAATCTTAAACGTTTAAATAAAAATGTTGGTTTTGAAATTGATAATTTTCCACAACCTCAAGATATTTTTAAATTAATTCATGATACTGGAGTTCCTATTGAAGAGATGTATGCTGTTTTTAATATGGGTATTGGTTTTATAATAATAGTTAAAGAGAATGAAGCAGATAGTATCGTTGAATTTTTAAATAAGTATCATAATGCATATAAAATTGGTAAAGTTAATTCAAATAAAGGAAAAATTAATATTAAAACATATACTGATGAAATTATTAAATATTAAATTATTTCCTCTTCTTAATTATTAATTATTATTTTTTATTAAATTACAAATTTTTATTAATTTTTTATTAATTACAAATTTTTATTATTTTTTTTGGTTTTATTAAAATAACGGTGTTTTTATGAAAATTAATGCTAGAGATGAAAAAAGACTTGTAATGGAAATTTTAACTAAATGGGGGTTAAATGAGGATAATGCTGAAATCGTGGCAGATGCAACAGTGGATGCGGATTTAAAAGGATTTACAAGTCATGGTCTTGGAAGATTTAATCAATACATTGTTGGTATTGAACATAATAATATTAATCTCCATGGAGAAATTGAAATAGAAACTGAAACAGATGCTGTTGCTTTGATAAATGGAAATTACACTTTTGGTCAGATTTCTGCATATAAAGCAATGAAAATAGCTATTGAAAAAGCAAAAAAATTGGGAATATCTGCTGTTGGAACACATAATTCAAATCATTTTGGCGTTACTGGATTTTACGCTGATTTAGCAGTAAAAGAAGGGTTAATTGGCATTGTACTTGCTAACACTGCACCAGCAATAGCTCCTCTTGGAGGAAAAACGCCAGTTTTAGGAACAAACCCAATAGCTATTTCTATTCCATCAGATAATACGTTTATAGCAACAGATATGGCAACATCTGCTTCTGCAAGGGGAAAATTATTGGAAGCAAAGAGAAAAGGAGAAAAAATTCCAGAAGGTATTGCATTAGATGGTGATGGAAATCCTACAACAGATCCAGTTGAAGCTTTAAAAGGTTCTATTTTACCTTTTGGTGCACATAAAGGTTATGCCTTAGCATTTATGATTGAAATTTTAACTGGTCCATTAGTTGGTGCTGGATATGGGACTGGAGTTCAAGGAACTGCAGATCCAACGGTTAAATCCACAAAAGGAGATTTATTCATAGCTATTGATCCTGAAAAATTTGTTGGTAGAGAAGTTTTTAAAGAAAAAACTGATGATTTTATTAATGAACTTAGAACAACAACACCAAATACAATTGTCCCTGGGGATATTGAATCAAAAAATATTGAAAATAGAACTGATAAATGTTTAGATATAGATCCTGAACTTTACAAGATACTAAATTCAATATGTGAAGAAGTTAATATTAATTTAGACGATTATACATGTTAATAATCTTTTATCGTATTTGAATCTTAATATTTTTAATTTTTTTAATTTTTTTATTTTTAATATTAATACTTTTAATCATTTTATTTTTAATTTAAAAATTTTAATCTTAACTTTTAATCTTTTTTTATATTTTCCTCATTTTTTTCATTAGTTTCAAGTAAATGTGGATCATATTTTGCATAAAATCCATCGGTATCGGCATATATTGCTTTAAATCCATATTTTTCTGCTTTTTTCATTGTGTCTTGAATATATTCTCTTCCCCATGCTGTGATTGATTCAGCACATTCATTTGAAAACCATCTAAAGCGTTTAAATCCATAAATTCCATACATCGTGTTTGCAAGACGTTTCAATGCTTTTTGTTGGACTTCATAGGATTTTTTTTCTTGTTCGTCTTCACTTTCTTTCATTTTTCTTTTTAATTTAAATCTTTCATTTAAAACATTGCCTATAACAGAGGGAATAAAACCAATTGGCTTTTTTGCAAATTTATGTCCTTTTTCAGGGGAAATATTAAAATTATTGGAGTTAATTAAGTTTTCTCTTGTTTGATTTTCTTTCAGGTCTGTTTTTAAATTTTTTAAATTAATAGCTGCTATATTTTTTCTGTATTCTCCAGTAAATGGATTTTTTATTAATAATACATCTGGAGAAATGTTTTTTGATATAATTAAACTCGGATACAAGCTTCTAAAATCAAATTGGACTAAATTTTCATGTAATCCTTTTTCTGGTTCTTTAACATATCCTCCAGTATTTTGTTCTCGTTCTGCTTTATTGGCTTGATTTGTAGTTGGCTTGTTTGGAACTACTTCATTGTTTTCATAAGCTTTTCTAACAATATACCATTCTGCTTGTTGACCTGTTGCCATTCTTGCAATATCAAAGAAAGGTTGACCTACTATTCTTGTAAGTTCTAAAGATAATGGTAATGTCATTTCAGCTATTTTTAATGTGCTTACAACATCATCAAGGGAGTAATCAAATAGTTTTCTTAATTTTTCTCCACCAGCATCCCAGTATTGCCAAATTTTATCTCCAGGAACATCTATTTTTTCTTCTCCAAATAATTCAAGATAAACCCTCTCTAAAGTGTATCTATCTAAACTAATGTATCTTCGCATTATAAGATAAAGATCTGCATGAATTAATCCTTTAAATGTAGCAGCACTTCCATATCCTCGTTTTATAAAGTTTAAACTGGATCCATCCCAACCTAAATCTAATTCAATATCTAATATTTTCGATCTATCTTTTAAATAAGGAAAATCAAAGTTATCAGAGTTATAACCGACTATAATATCTATATTATTATTTTTAACAATATCTACAAATCTTTCTATCATTTTAGTTTCAGTTTCTACTGTTTCAATATAATTCTTATCTTTTTCATTTTCAAATTCTTCACCTTTAGTAGAAATAACTTTTTTTATTCCAGTATTTGTTGCTATTCCAATCATTATGATTTCATCAGTATTTGGATCAGGCATTCCAATTGGATTTCTAACTTCTAAATCAAAACAAAGAATATTAAAATCAGAAATGTTTTTTTCTATTGTTTTTGGAGCTTCGGTTAATCTAATTATTTCAGAATCTTTTTTAATTTTTTTAAGATATTTGTATTCTGCTAATTTTTCTCCTTTAATCTCTAAAAGTGACATTGGAAAAATATCATTGTTGATTAAATATCTTCTATAAAATGGTATGTCATGTTCTCTAATATCTTCAATAGCACTATTCCCCATCTTTTTTGCTTTTCTTATTTCTTCACGAAGTTTAGGGACATCTCGTGGATGATTAAGAGTAATTTTTATTATTTCTGTTTCTACTTGGAATATCTTTTTTGTTATTGTTTCAATTTTTTTTATTTTATTGTTATTATTGTTATTATTGTTCTCCTTATTATTACTATTATCGTCAATATTATTAATATTTTCATGATCATTATTATCACTATTATTATCACTATTATTAATGTTACTATTATTATTACTATTAGTATCAATATTGCTATTAGTCTTATTGCTGATTTCTAAAATTTCTTTCTTTGCTTCTTCAATATTATGGCTAAGAACATAAATATATGGCTCAAATGATTCATCAATAGCTATTATTGTTTTTTCATTATCTTTACCATATAATCGAATTACTGGTTTGTCATCTACAGTAATATAATCAATATCAAAAAGAAGAAAATTTCTTATTTCCTTTTTTGTTTTATCTATAATTTTTTCCATAATTATCTTAGTTATTATTCTTTAAATAATTTAATTAAAACTATGTGATAGTAAAATATTATTTAATTAATATTTATTTTGCTTATTTTTAGTAATTTTGATATATTTTTAATGATTGTGATAGTTTTTAATGATTGTTATATATTTTTAATGATTGTGATACTTATTTTAGGAATTGTAGTATTATTTTTTAGCTATTGCTTTTTAGGGATTCTTTTTTTCGTCTTTGTAAACTTTCACTACTGCATAAGTTACTCCTAAAATTAATGGTCCTAATATGAATCCAGTTATTCCAAAGATTAAGGGACCTGCTAAAAATCCTAAAAGCAATATTAATGGATGTATGTCTGCATATTTTCCACTTAATGCTGGACGAATATACATATCACTTAAACTTAATCCAAAACCAAATAAGAGGACAACAATAGCTCTAATATAATTTCCACTAATGAGATCTCCAATGAATAATGCAAAATAAACTGGCCATGGTCCGATTATTGGAATTAATTGAAGTAATCCTGTTAATATACCTAAAAACAGTGCATAAGGATAACCTAATATAAAATATCCAATACAACCAAGAATACCAATAATAACTCCAGTTATAAAGTGACCATAGAATATACTCATTAAAACAAGTTTTATATTCTCAAACATTTTGTTAAAATATTTTTTTTTATCTGTTGGAATAAAATCAGTGATATATTTGAAAAATTTAGATCCATCGCGAGTAAAATAAAATGTTGAAATAAATAAAACAAATATATTTAATGAAATCATTGGAACAGACTTTATTAAATCAATTAAATAATCAAAAACATAAGATAAAATTTCATTTATAATGTTACTTATACTGGAAATTATCATGGTTGTAGAGTTTTTTAAACTTGCAGGTAAATATTGTTGGATGCTTTGGCTAATAGAACTACTCATAGAACTAAAATCATGATTAGTTAAAAATCCATATCCAAATTGTCCTAAAACACTAATAAAATATATGAAAATAGCTAATATTGGTATTAAAACTAGTATTATTGTTAAAATGATTGAAATATTTGAAAAACCAATTTTTCCGTTTATTCTTTTAGCTATTGGTCTAATACCATAAGCAATAATTGCACCTAAAACAAGAGTGTTTAATATGGGAGTTAAAACTAAAAATGAGATTAGTAAGAGAATAATAAGTATAAAAAAAGGAGAAGATAAATTATTAAGAATTTTATTTTTCATAAAACTCAAAAATGATTTAATAAACTATAATTTAATAAATCTAATCTAATAACATATAATTTAATAAAATATAATTTAAAATATAATTTAATAAAATATATAATTTAATAGATTAAAAAAATGATTAAACTATTGTTTTATGAGAATCTTAAGATAAAGCAGAAAGCAGCTAATATTATTGAAACTACAATTACTTGTTCAGGAGAAAGCTTAGGTCCAGTGCTCTCTTCATCAAAATATCTAACTAATCCTGCTCCAGTTGGAGGTAATGAATTTTTATCTTTTCTTGCCATAATATCACCATTGTTTAAAATTAAGTGTAATGAGAGTATAATTGTTATTTATAATAGTATCCATTTATAATACTATTATTTATAATATTATTTAAAAATTTAATAATGTAATATAATATATTTTTATTTTTAAACTTATAAATCTTTTGATTTTCAGAATTTTCATAGATTTTTGATTTTATTTTCAAGTAATTCTAAATATGATCTTCTCTCAAAACCATCGTTAATTCCAAGTTCTTTGAATAATTCATATATTTTCTCAATAGCTATTTCAACATGTTTATTTTTAATTTTTGCATCGTTATTGTTCACTTTTTTATCATTTATCAATTCATCATCATTTATTTCTTCATCAATAGCTATTTCTATCTCTACAAAGTTTCCTAAACCTTCAACATTATCAATACATATTTCAAAATTTTCATCTAAATTTTCATTTAAATTGTTATTTAAACTATTATTTAACATTTTATATTTATAAATATCTCTTGTTTTTTTAACATTTCCACTTTCAATAAACATTAATCTATCAAATATACTTCTCATTTTATCTTTATCTTCAATAGCTATTTCTATTTCTTCTCGTGTTTTACTTTTATCCTCAATCTTAGATCCTTTATATGTAATTTTTACAATTTTTTCATTGTTTACTTCTATTTCTCTTATTCGCAGTGCTTTATCATTTTTAGCAAATTGAATATCATTTCTTTCATAATAAATATCATTTTGAATTTCCCTATGAGAATAAATAGCATTAATACTTTTTAATTTTCCAATTAATTCTTTTTTATTGTTTAATTTAGCTTTAACTTCTACTTCAATCATTTTATCACATTTAATGCATAATTATATTTTTATTTTTATAATATTCTTTATTTTTTTAACTTACCGAAGTTTTATTCATGTATTCTTGTCTTTTAATTCCATATATTTAATAAATTCATTAGGATTCATTATTTTAACACAATCAAATGGGTGTTTTGATAGTTTTTTAATATCAAAAACGTCTTGGTCTTCTCGGATATTGTTAGAAAATAATTTATTTTTTGTTGTATAATTTATTACACAAATATATGCTTTTGGACAATTAAAAAGGTATGAAATTAATTCTTTTTCTTTTTTATTGAATTCTGGATTATTGCAAAATCTATCAATTAGATGAGGTAAAACACAATTCAAAGTTTCTAATGGTTTTAATTTTAAATCTTTCTTAAATTTTTCTCTTTTTTCTTGAAAAGATTCATTATCTACTAAAATATGTTTAAATTCAATGAATAAAAGTTTCAAAGTTCCATCATTATCATAAAATGGAAATATTCCATCAACACTTGAAAAATCATTGATTTTATTAGTATTATTAGTATTATTAGTATTATTCTTATTATTCCATTTTATTGCATTTTTTTTTAAATCATCCCCAGATAATAATTTAATATTGCTTTTAACTACTGAACGAGGATATTTTTCTTTAGATTTAGAAAGGGTTGTAATAGTTTTAAGAAAATTAGTATTAAATGATTTTATAAATGTGTTAAATAAGTTTTCATTAGACATAAAATCACCACAATTTTAGAATTTTTTCGCGAAATTTTCTGCCCTAACTTCATCAATTTCATTATATGACTTTGATAAATCTTGATACAATATTTCAAGTTCTCCATGATCTAGTTCTATAAAATCAAATTTATTAGAACCCTTTAATTTAACAGTATAATAAAAATTAGTTTCATTTTCTAATTCATATTTTTCAGAAAATACATCAATCGCTTCAATAAATTGAGGGCTATGCGAATTAATATAAAAATTAATATTTTCATATTTTGATAATAAAACAATTGCATGAGCCAAATCTACTTGCCATGATGGATGTAAATGGACTTCTGGTTCATCCATTATGATAAAGCTATTATTATCCAATCCATCAATTAATAAGGATTGTAAAATTCCTATAGACTTAATTCCTAATGCAATATTGTTAATATTATATTGGTTGGAGTTATCGGTTTCATAAATAAATTTATAATGATTGTTATCATAAATTATCTTTCCATTCATTATATTTTGAATAACATCAATAGGATTATCATTATTTTGAATAGTATTATAGTTAAAAATCTGTTTTTTAAAGTTAGTATTTCGATGTAGTTTTGATATTAATGAAATATAATGGTATGGAAAAGAACCACCTAAATATTCATCAATGGGATTAGTCCAACCTTCAGTTATTTCAAATATGAATGGTGTTTCTAAATAAAAAACATTGAAAACTGGAAAAGCAAAATTACTATATTTTGACTTTAGTTTATTTGGCGAATCATTTGATTTAAAATCAACTGTAAATCCTCCTTCACTATTGCAAAGAGATAATGATGATTTTTCTCCATAGAAACATTCATGTTTAAATTCATTTTCAAGTGTTTTTTCAAAAAGAAAAGATCTTCTATTATTTAAATCATTAATTAGTTCAAGTCTAAATACAAGTGAATTAACTAATGATTTTAATTTTTTACTATTATTAACATAATTCTCATATTTTTCTAAAAATTTCTTGAATGAATCTATATTAAAAAAATTATTTATTGCATCATTTTTAACAATCTTTTGCAATGATAGATAATCTTTTAAAAAATTTTCATTAGAATAATTGTTAAATCTCAAAAAAGAATCTAAATCCCTCCAAATTTGATCAATTTCGATATTGTCAAAGTCAATAGCTTCTTTTGTAAGTGAAAAAAGGAAAGAATATAAAATTTTACTTGCAGTGCTTTTTCCACTACTATTTACTCCAGAAATAATATTTATTTTCCCTATGTTTATTTCTGCATTATTTATTAACCCAAAATCATTTATTTTAAGTTTTAATTTTCCCATAATAATCACTACAATCTTTACTATTCATATATTTATGATATCATGTATTAAAAATAGAATGCTGTCAACTTAAGGATTTGTGATTTAATTTTTTTTATTAAAAATGATTATTGTTAAATTTAAGGAGAATAAAGAACAATTTTTGATAAAATTTTGATAATTTTTTTTTAAGTTGACAGAAGTGATAAAAAATATAAAATTTATATAAATTATATAAATTAATATGTTCATATTTTAAAGATAAATACATTATATTTTATTATATATTTTATTATATATTAATTATTAAATTAATTATTACATATATATTAATTATTAATAAATATGAATGTTTTCCTTATATGTTGAAATTAAATAATTCTAATGTTTTAATATTTATATACTAATTAAGTAATTTTTTATTTTCATTTTTATCTTCTTTTTGAATATTTTCTTATCTTTTGAATATTTTTTATTTTTATTTGAATATTTTAAATATAATTTTTAACATTTTTAAATAGAAAATTTTATTTAGTTTATTCAATATATTAATTTTTTAAAGATATTATATGGCTATGTTAATAAATATGGATAAATAGGTAATAAATATCTAATCAATGTAATAAATGTTAATTTTTATTAATTTTTATTAATTTTTATTAATTTTTATTAATTTTTATTAATTTTTATTAATTTTTTATTTTTATACTTTTTCAGATTGTTAAAATTTTAATTGATTACTTCTATTTAATGTGACTTAAATGCATAATGAAAATCTTGAAGATGTGGGGACTACTGAAAGTAGGGATAGTGTTAAAGATAGGTATAATAGACCAATTTTATCTTTAAGGATTTCTTTAACTAATCGATGTAATCTTAATTGTTTATATTGTCATCATGATGGAATGTTGCCGTCTGATGATGAGATGACTGTTGATGAGATTTATAAAATTCTTAAAATAGCTAAAAAATTAGGTATTCGTAAAATTAGGTATTCTGGTGGTGAACCATTACTTCGAATGGATATTGTTCAGATTATTGAAAAAACAGCTTCTCTTGATTTTGATGATATTTCTATTACTACTAATGGGATTCTTTTAGGAAAATATGCCGAAGATTTAAAGGATGCTGGCTTAAAAAGGGTCAATGTTAGTTTTGATAGTTTAAATAATGAAGTTTATCACAGGATTACATCAAAAAATCTTTTAAATTATGCTAAAGAAGGTATTATTCGTGCTGCAGAAGTGGGTTTGAATCCTGTTAAAATTAATATGGTTATAATGAATGATATTAATAATAATGAAATTAAAGATATGTTTGAGTTTTCAAAGGAACATAATTTAGTTTTACAGCTAATAGAGCTAATTAAGTCTGATTCTTGTGAAGATAATACTTTTTCAGATGAACATTATTTCCCATTAACTCCTTTAGAAAAAGATTTGGAAGATATCGCAGATAAAACCCAAGTCCGTAAATTCATGCAGAATAGAAAGAAATTCTTCATAGATGATGGAGAAATAGAAATTGTTCGACCTGTAGATAATACTAACTTTTGTCAAAACTGCACACGATTACGTTTAACTCCTGAAGGAAAATTAAAACCTTGTTTACTTATTAATGATAATTTGGTAGATATTGTAACTCCTATTCGTCAAGGAAAATCAGATATTGAAATTGAAAAGCTATTTTTAGATGGAATTAACAAGAGAAAGCCGTTTCATGAAAAAGTAGAAGAATAATGAATATTTTAACATTTTGATTTTGTGTTAAAAAACTGGTTAATAATATGGATATTGTATTTTAAAATTTTTTATATAAACTGAATAATTCATTGAAACTATTTTATTTTAAAAATTAATATTAATTAAAGAAAATTTAAGTTTCTAAATTATAACTAACAAAATATTTTAATAAATATAAATAAATATTAGTGTATAATACTTTTATTTTATCATTAATATATTTAATGCTTAATTAGTGTATTCATTTCAAAATGGCATGATGAAGATTATCATTCAAAATGGTGTATTCATTTCAAAATGGCATGTTCATTCAAATAATAAAATAATATAAAATTAAACTTTGGCATTGTTAAAATCAACTTAGTTAACACTTAACATTCTTAAAAATTATTAAAAAAATTTCAATATAACTAATTATTAATTGATTTAATTAAAAATAAGTGGTAGATTTTTACAAAAAAACCAATATATTCACTATAATCATTTAGTTTTATAATTTTAAACTTATTTTTTACATTTTTAACTTATTTTTTCATATTTTTAACTTTATTTTTAAATTTTTAAATTTTTTTCATTGTTTTTATTTAAGTTCATATTTTTAAATAGTTTTAAATATTATTAAATAATATAAATAATTCTTTGAAATATAAACAGAATTAGATTATTTAATATAATAAAATTAACATTATTAATATTGTTATTAATAGGTTTAGTAATATTTACAATAATTATAATTACTTTAATAATGCTCATAATGTTTTTAATAAGTTTAATAACATCTATAATTAATATTAACACTTAATTTAATTAAATAATATGGAGATTTAAATGGATTTTTGCCAAAATTGTGGATCAGCTATTCCAAGTAAAAAAAAAGTTTTTAGATGTAAATGTGGTCATCTTATAAAAGATTCTTCTTCAAAAAGATCAATAGTAAATGAATTGAAAAAAAAGAAACAATCAGATAGTAAATTTAATAATAATAAAAATAATGAGAATAAAATTAAAAAAAATAATGAAAACATTGAAAATAAGAAAAATAAGTTTAATAATGGACTTGATAATTATTTTAACGAGGATTCAATGGATTTACATTTATCAAATAAATCAATAAAATTAGATAAATCAATAAAATTAGATAAATCAATAAAATTAGATAAGTCAAGAAAATTAGATAAATCAATAAAATTAGATAAGTCAATAAAATTAGATAAGTCAAGAAAATTAGATAAGTCAATAAAATTAGATAAGTCAATAAAATCAAATAAATCAAACAAGTCTAATTTAATTAATAATATTGATTTTGATAGAATAAAAGAGGAAAATCCAGATATTGATGATTTAATTATTGAAAATTTTCCATTTGAAAGTCCTCGTGAGGGGCAACTTGGGACAATAGCTAAAATTCTTGATGCAATAGAAAAAGGATATAAATACATTATTCTTGAAGCTGGAACTGGAACAGGAAAGTCTGTAATGGCTGCAACTATTGCAAAAATCTATAATTCTGCGTATATTCTTACAATGACTAAGCAACTTCAAAATCAATATTTAAATGATTTTAGAAATCATGGTTTCTTATCTGTAGAAGGTCGAGGAAACTTTATTTGTAAGAATAAGTATTATTCTGAAGATAGAGATGATGAGATTAATTTATACTGTAATCATGGGTCTTGTCGTTACGATAAAACATTTCAATGCCAACATGGATTGGAAACAATTTTTAATGATGAATATGATGATGAATATGGAAATAATCAGAATAATAATGATAATGAAGACAATGAAAATGAATTATTTGGTAATTCAAAAAACAAACTAAAAAATTCATTTAATCGTGGGATTAAAGATAAAAATACTAATGATTTTTCTAAAATATTTAATGTTGCTTATGCTAATCGGATTTGGAGAAGTGATTCTCCTTGTGAATACTTAGAACAGAAAGTAGAAGCTATTAATAATGATATTGTTGTCACAAACTACGATTATGGCTTAAATATCTTCAATCATACGATGGATTTTCCAGTCAGGGAGTTACTTATTTTAGATGAGGCACATAATATTGAAGATAAAATAATGAAATTCATTGAACTTTCGCTTTCGGCTAAACAACTGGATAGAGATGTTAAAATTAAAATTTCTAAGGATGAAGTTTTTCAAATGAATAAATTCGGGCTTGAAGCATGGTTAAGATTTATTGAATCTTTAATTTCTAAATATAAAAAATTTGGAAAGAAATATGCAAGTAAAAATAAAAAAAACATGGGAACTTCACAGTATCAAGACAAATTACTAAAAATTGATGAGCAAATAGCTGAATTTGGAAGAATTTCTAAGTATCTTGAAGAAGATTATGATAACTGGGTGATTTATTGGCATGATGATGAAATATTATTTAAACCAATAGAAATCGATAAATACGCCTATGAAATGCTTTTTAAACAGGGAAGAGTATGTTTGCTTATGAGTGCTACAATTTTAGACTGTGAACTTTTCACTAAATGGCTTGGAATAGATGAAGATGATTATATTTTTATTCATGAAGATTCTCCATTTAAAAAAGAGAGAAGACCAATAGTTTATAGTTTATCAGGTAAGATGAGTGCTAATTATAAACTTGCAACTATTCCTAAAGCTAATGAAAAAGTAAAAGCTATTTTAAGCAAGCATAAAAATGAAAAAGGTATTATTCATACTAATTCTTATGGGTTTCAAAAAGCTATTATGGATAATATTCATGATAAACGATTATTGTCTCATGATTCAACAAATAGAGAGGAAATTCTTTCTAAATTTAAAACAAATAATACAAATAAGGTTCTTGTAAGTCCTTCCCTTGCTGAAGGTGTTGATTTGCCATACAATGACTGTAGATTTCAGATAATTTATAAAATTCCTTTCCCCTTTTTAGGAGACACTCAAATTCAAAAGAGAATGAATTTAGAAGAAGATTGGTATTGTTATAAGACTATTATTAGTTTAGCTCAAGAATATGGTAGAATTATGAGAGCAGAAGATGATAAAGGAGTCACATATATTCTTGATTCAAGTGTTAGACAACTCTTAACACCTAAATATGAGAAATTTGTTCCAAACTTTTTTTTAGAAGCGGGAAATCTAAAACCAAAAAAAGATAAGCATGTTTTTGAAATTCAAAAGTTAATTAATAAAAATAAGGATAAATCAAAAGAGTAAAAAAAAGTAAATAAAAAGAGTAAGTAAAAAAATAAAATGAGTAAAAAAGGGTAAAAGTAATTATTGATAAAAATAAAAAAAATAATGTTAATTAATTAAAATTATAACATATTCTCTTTTTTAAGTGCTTGCATGTCTTTACATGCTTTAACATTTATTCTTTTTAAAGAGTTATTTTTTCTAAAATTTAAATGTTTAGCAACAGTTTTTTCATTTTTTAAAACATATCTCATGTGATTTTTACCTAATCTTTCTTCAATTTCAACCATTTTATCTATCTCCTAAGTATAATTTATAATTCATTTTAATTTTTATTTAAATTTTAATTTTTATTTAAATAAGATTCATTATTTAAACATATTCACATAGTTTATTTTAAGTTTTATATCTAAATAGATCATATTTAAATGAAAGTTAAGATATTTTTTATAAAAAGTATAAATGAATATAAAAAGTATAAAAAATATTTTTATCTAATTTTAAATATACAAAATTTTATAATAATTCTATAATACTTCTATAATAATCTCTGGTTTCTCACTTCTGGAATTTAAGATTTCTTGGGAATTTTCACCATTAACGTCTTTTCCAGCTATTTTAACAAACCATGGTTCTACTATATCCATTTCTGTAATTACTACAGTTCTATTTTCACTTAAATTAATGTATGGGGCTAAATATTGTTCTGAATCTTTGGATTTCACAGCATCTTCAATTTTAAGATTAAACATATCAAAAAATTTATTTAATTCAGCACTAATAGCTTTTTCTTTAAGTTCTAAAACATCTTTTTCTAATAATGCATTGATCTTATCACTATTTTCTGTAGCAATTTTTTTAATTTCTTCAGAGTTATCAATTGACATATTTTTTATTTTTATTATTATCATTAATAAATATTTTCATTTAATTTTTATAGTAACTAATTAACATATTAATTAATCTTTTTAATATTAATTAATCTTTTTAAATTTATAATTCATGGCACTGTCAAAATCGACAGTGCCTATTATTTTAAAAATTAAAATGTGTTGTATCTACACATCGATATAATTTTTTTAACATATCGTTGTTTTTTCTTTAATTTTTTTATTATATTTGCCTAAAAATAGCTATTTTTTTCTTGATTTTTCTTATTTTATTAAAAATTTTAATCTCTTTTTAAATACTTATTTTAATTTTAATTTTATTTAATCTTAATAATTTAGTATAATAATTGATATTTGTAATTATTATTTATAATTATATGATTAAAAATATTTATACCTATATTTAATTGTTTTTAATAAAAATAATTTTTTTCAAAATGTGTTGTTACTACACTTTACTATATAAATCTTTCGGCTTTGATTTTTTGAAATTCTTTTATATATATAGAAAAAGAAATATGTAACTAATACACATAATAATATCATTTGAAATGTTTGAAGTTTTTATTTTTGTAATTAAATTTTTATTTTTTTTTAATTAAGTTCTTATTTTTTAATTTTATTTATTAAAATTATTTAAAACTTAGAATATATTTTAAAAGTTTAAATTTTAAATTTTAGTTTAAATTTTAGTTTAAATTTCAAATTTTTCAATATGATTTATTAATGGTGAAATTATGCCAAGTCATATTGCTTCTGGTTTAAAATATTTAGCTACTATTGAATTAAAGAAAGATGGGCTTTCCCAAAAGGAAATAGCTGAAGAATTATCCATTGATCGTTCAACAGTTTCTCATTATTTGCATGGTAGAAATTTATCATGGAATTCAATTGATTTTGCTAAAACTATTACTCAATTGAGTCCAAAGGATTTTTTACTTTTAACTCAACGGTTGTTTAAAAATATTGATGAAACCCGTAAGATTATGTCTATATGCAAGAACAAGGATTACCTTGCTGAGGTTTCAGATTCTTGTATTGGTTGTGGTTTATGTGTAGACTCCTGTTTAATGAAAGCTATTAATTTAAATGGTTTAAAAGCAGAAATAGACTCCATTAAATGTTGTGGTTGTCTTATATGTAAAGATGACTGCCCAACTGATTCTATTAAAATTTTGGAGGTTAATAATGATTGTAAATACTAAAGAAGTTGAAGATAAAAACTTTAACATTACAAGGTCTGCAGAAGAACTTAGAAGTTTATCTTTCAAGGATCATGTTTGTGTAGGATGTGGAATTTGTGAGAATACATGTCCTGTAGAAGCAATAAGTATTGGGGATGTAGCAGCTATTGTTAGAGCTGGCTTGGAAATCCCTAAACTTGATATCGATGAAGATAAATGTGTTCTCTGTGGTATGTGTAGTGGATTATGTCCAGCAAATGCTCTCAATTTAACGATTGATGGCGAATCCATTCGCGATATTCCAGCTTATCCAAGCTACAATTCTTATGCGGAAATTGATGATGATAAGTGTATATATTGTAAGAAATGTGAAGCTGCATGTCCAAGAGAAGCTATTACTATTGCAAGAATGTTACCAGAAAGATCTAACTTAGTCACTGGTGAAATCGAAATTCTTGAAGATGAGTGTGTTCACTGTGGAATTTGTGAAGAAATGTGTCCTGCAGATGCACTTTCAGTAAATAGAACTCCTGGAGAAGAATCTATTGCTGTAGATAAAGATAAATGTGTTTATTGTTTAGTTTGTAAGAAATCCTGTCCTGTAACTGCGATTAAAGCTGCTTGCAGAATTTGTTCTTATGGAGACTACGATCTTGATGCTGCTAATTATGTAACCACTGGTAATTCATTTATTGATGATGAATTATGTATTAAATGTGGTTGGTGTGAAGGTGTTTGTCCTACCGAAGCAGCAAAAGTTAAAAAACCATTTGAAGGAACAATTGACATTAAACAAGATGTTTGTACAGTTTGTGGAAGCTGTATCGATGTTTGTCCATGTGATGCATTGTCTTTCCCAGAATCTGCTGGTCCAAACATGGTTGATAATGTTCAAAAAGATGAACAATATTGTATTAAATGTGGAGCATGCTCTAAAGTCTGTCCTGTTGATGCAATAGATGTTAAAATTACTGATGTTGATTATACTCCGATTAAATCAAAATCTTGGATTGAAAAATTCGAGGCATTAAAAAATTAAGTATTGGTGAAAATTATGGAACTTAAAGTTAATCAAGATAATTGCCTTGGTTGTGGAGTATGTGTTGTTGCCTGTCCTGTAAATGTATCTATTTCTCCTGAAGTTTCAGGTGGTCATGGATCTTTATCAGAAGAAACTATTATGATGGTTGAAAACGGCGTTATAAAACTTTTTTCAACTGATAAATGCGAAAAGTGTGGAACTTGTCAAATGTTCTGCCCTGTAGATGCTATATGGTTAGAATAAGGTGAAAAAATGACATATGTTGATAAACCAAGTGTGCCTAGTATAGCAAGGATTGATAATCCTGTTGTTAAAAAAGGAACTAAAATGGATATCATGTTGAATACTGGTAGTGATATCTATCAAGGAGCATGTAAAAAAAGAGGTTCTACTTTAAAAGATGAATATAGACATGCATCTGGAACCGCATACATGGATCCAAACGACATGGCAAAATTAGGAGTTAAAAATTGGGATACAGCTATTGTTACCACAGATTATGGTCAAGTGACTGTTTATGTTGCTCATTCAAGAGATGCTCCTCATGAAGGACAAATCTTTATTTGTAAAGGACCATGGGCTAATGTTGTTGTAAGTCCAGAAACTTATTGTTGTTGTGATCCTACTTATAAAGGTGTTCCTGCAACAATTGAAGTAACAGATGATGACCCATTGTTAATGGCAGATTTAATGGCTGAAGTATACAAAAAATACAATGAAGATGAAACTTCAACAGCTAATAAATTACTTAAATTGCCAGATAATAATCCAAGCCATTATAGGAAATAAGCCATTATAAAAATAAATAGATTAAGGAGATAGATATTATGGCATACGAAGAACCAATAACTGATTACGATTATATTGTAGAAAACTGCACATGTGCATTCTGTGGATGTAACTGTGATGATTTAGTCTACTTAGTTAAAGGTGGAGAAGTTAAAGGAGAATTAGATGGAAAACTTGTAACAAGTGGTTATGTTGATGGTGGACATGTGGTTGCTTGTAGACATGCATGTAGACTTGGTGCAAGTAAAGTTATGGAAGATATGGATCAAAGATTACTTGTTCCTATGGTTCGTAATGAAAATGGAGATTTAGTTGAAGTCGATTGGGACACTGCTTTAGATAAAGCCGCAGAATTAATAGCTAATGCTACAAGACCAGTCTTTTATGGTTGGAGTGAAACCTCAATTGAAACCATGCATTATGGTTTAGAACTTGGTGAAATGGTTGGAGCTGTTTTAGATAATCAAGCTACAATCTGTCACGGTCCTTCACTTCAAGCTGTTCAAAATGCAGGTTATCCTGTAAATACCTTAGGTGAAGTTAAAAACAGAGCAGATATGCTTGTATATACAGGTAATAATGCAATGAACTCTCACCCAAGACACATGGCAAGATATTCAGCATTTCCAAGAGGTTACTTCCGTAAAAGAGGAAGATTTGATAGAACCATTGTAACAATGGATCCAAGATATACTGATACTGCAAAAATGTCTGATATATGGGTAGGATTTGAACAAAACGGTGATTATGAATTTTATAATGCTATGAGAGCTGTTTTAAGGGGTAAAAAACTTGAAAAAGATGTTATCTCTGGAATTCCTAAAGAAGATATTGAAGAATTAGTTGAAGCAATGAAATCTGCTCAATATGGTTCTCTTTTCTTTGGTTTAGGTTTAACTCACACTCTTTCAAAACAAAGAAATATCGATATAGCTATTAACTTAATTCAAGACTTAAATAAATTCTCAAAATGGAATCTTATTCCTATGAGAGGTCACTTTAATGTTAATGGATTTAATATCTTTATGGCATTTGAACAAGGATTCCCTTATGGTGTTGACTTTGCTAGAGGTTATCCTCGTTATATGAATGGTGAAACCAATACAATAGATTTACTCACAAGAGAAGAACCTGATGTATTCATGGTAATAGCTGCAGATCCTGGAGCTCATTTCCCTGGAGGAGCTAACAGACATTTAGCTAATATTCCAGTTATTCAAATAGATATTCACTGGGGACCAACAACTGAATTAGCTGACATTGTTCTTCCTGGTTCATTTATTGGTGTAGA
>JAISIT010000283.1 GCA_031261915.1 Candidatus Methanoflexus mossambicus | reverse complement strand
TTTTAGTATTATTTATATTGCTAAATCCCAGTTTTCTTTAGATATTTTTTTCTCAAATTCTTTCAATTTGGCTTGTCTATGTTTGTAGTCGGGTAAAACTTTTTCTACTTCATTCCAAAACTTTTGAGAGTGGTTTTTTTCTTTTATATGTGATAATTCATGGATAATAAGGTAATCAATTATTTCGTCATCTGCCATTATTATTTTCCATGAAAAATTAATTGAATTTTTACCACTACAGCTTCCCCATCGTGTTTTTGCATTTGTAACTCCTATTTTAGTTGGTTTTAAATTTAAAATATTTGCAAAGTATTTGGTTCTTTTAGTAAGGTAATCTTTAGCTATTAATTTATATATTTTTATTAAATACCATTTTATTAAATCTGGATTTGAATTTTTAGGGATAAAAAAAGTATTATCTTTATATTCTCCATAATTTTCATCACTGGGCAATATTTTTACTTTTTTTCCTTTCACCAATACTTCGTCATTGAAATTAAGTTGAAAATTTAATCTAATTGCATTGTTTTTTCTATTATTTTCTTGGTGTTTTTTTATCCATTTTTCTTTAAATTTCACAAATTCATCAATATCTTTTTTTGATATATTCATTGGAGCTTTAACTTCTAATTCACCATTTTTTCTAACAATTAATGATAATGTTTTTCTTTTAGATCTAATTAATTTATAATTTATGTCATTTGTCATTTTTCTTTTATTCCATTTTTTATATTTTTATTTTTTACCAATATTTAGTAATATTTAGTAATATTTAGCAATATTTTTTAAGCTATTATTTAGTGATATTGATAGTTTTAATATATTATTATATACATATTTTGATTAGTTTTGATTTTGAATGATAATTTTAATAATTTTAATAATTTTAATAATGTTTAGGAATTCTAATCTATAATTTTTATAAAACTTTTATAAATTATTAATAATAAACATATTTGTATTTAATTTAATATATTATTTTAATATATTATTTTATATTTATTATTTAATTTTATTATTTAATTTATTATTTATTTTTTATATTTATTTTATAGTTTATTGGAGTTAAGATAATGGAAGAAATTTATAAACGAAGAAGTATACGAAAATATAGTAATAAAGACATTGAAGATGAAAAAATTGAAAAACTTCTTAAAGCCGCAATGCAAGCACCAGGATCAAGATTAAATGCTGAACCATGGGAATTTATTGTAGTTCGGAATAATGAAACAATTAAAAAGCTAAGTAGAATGGATGTAAATTCAAAACCTTTATCTGGAGCTAAAGTCGCAATTGTTTTAATTGCTAATATGGAAACTTCTTATTTTAAACATGCATGGGAGCAAGATATGGCTGCATCAGCTACAACTTTGTTATTAGAAGCAAGTTATCTTGATTTGGGTGCAGTTTGGATTAATGTTGCTCCAAAAGAAAATAGAATGGAATACATTAGTGATTTATTTAATTTAGATAAACATTTAAGACCATTTAATATTATTTCACTTGGATATCCAGCTGATGGTGAAAAAAATGAATTTTTGAATAAATATCATAAAGATAGAATTCATTATGAAAAGTATTAATTAGTTTTTAATAAATTTTTCATTGATTTTAATATTATTGATTTTAATATTATTATTTCTAATAATGCCAATAATTTTAATGATTTTGACGTGAGTATAATGGATGATATTTTAATAAAAAATATTAATATAATCAAAATTAACCAAGATTCAAACGATTTTTCTAAAATTAATACTGAAAAAGAAAAAATAGAAAATTCGTCAATAGCTATTAAAAATGGAAGAATAACATCAATATCTAAAGATATTTCACATAATAAATCTAATTATGATAAAATAATTGATGGTAACGATGGATATCTTCTTCCAGGGTTTATTGATGCTCATGTTCATCTTCTTGCCAATGGATTTAACAATGAAGATTATATGAGTGATCCTCTTTCATATTATTTCTATAAAGCTATTCCTGCTATGAAAAAAACACTTTTTGCAGGAATAACAACAGCAAGAGATTGTGGTTTGGCTGATTTTGGTGTTAAAACTGCGATTTTGAAAAAATTATTTTTATCTCCAAAACTCCAAATATCTGTTATGCCTTTATCAATTACTGGAGGACACTTTGATATCACATTAAAATCTGGACATGATATGATTCCAAGATATAATGGTTTTCCTCATCCAGTTTGCAATGGTGTTGAGGGAGTAATAGCTAAAACAAGAGAAGTTGTCCGTTCTGGTGCGGATTTTGTAAAAATAATGGCAAGTGGTGGAGTAATTAGTGAAAGTGATTCTCCTCAAGATATTCAGTTTAATAAAAAAGAAATTAAAGCTATTGTTGATGAAGCAAGAAGATTAGGTGGGAAATATGTTGCTGCTCATTGTCATGGTTTAGGTGGATTAGAACTTTCTTTAAAAGCAGGAGTTAGAACAATTGAGCATGGAACGTCCATAACTAAAAAATTAGCCCACGAAATGGTTGATAAAAATGCATTTCTTGTTCCTACTTTTTCTGTTATTAAATGGCAAAGAAAACAAGCAAAAAAGAAGCTATTTCGTGAAGATAAGAATGAAAAAGCACTTGAAGTTTCTAAAATTCATCAAGAAAACATTGAAATGGCATATAATGAAGAAGTAACAATAGCTATGGGAACAGATAGTGGAGTTATGGGGCATGGTGAAAATCTTAAAGAATTAAGTTATTTAAGTAAAATGATGAGTCCTTATGAAGCTATTGTTGCAGGGACTTTAACAAGTGCTAAATGTCTTAAAATAGATAATAAAGTTGGTTCAATTGAAAAAGGGAAAATAGCAGATTTAATTATCACAGATAAAAATCCATTAGATAATATTTCATATTTAGAAAAAGAAAACAATATTAAAATGGTTTTTCAAGATGGATCAATAGTTAAAAATATTAATATATAAACTGAGGATGTTTAAATGGAAAATAATATTAATGCTATTCAAGATCATGAAGATACTGATAAATATTTCATGATGGAAGCTATTAAAGAAGCAAAATTGTCTTTAAAAGAAGGAGGACTTCCTATTGGTTCTGTTCTAGTTAAAGATGGAAAAATTATCTCTCGAGGGCATAATCGTTTGATTCAAAATAATTCTGTTATTTTACATGGTGAAATGGATACTCTTGAAAATGCTGGAAGATTAAATGCTGAAGATTATAAAAAAAGCACTCTTTATACTACTTTATCTCCGTGTCCAATGTGTTCAGGTGCTTTTATTTTGTATAATCTTTCTCGTGTAGTGATCGGCGAAAATTCTACGCTTATGGGTGCTGAAGATCTTTTAAAGCATAATGACATTGAAGTTGTTAATTTAAATATGAAAGAACCAAGGGAAATTCTTGATAAATACATTGAAGATAATCCTAAACAATGGGAAGAAGAACTTAAGAAAGTTGGTTTTAAAACCACACTTAACTTATAATTTATAGATTCTAAGTTAACTCTATCTTTTATATTTCTATTTTAGTATTACTTTTGCTGAATTATTGTTTTAGTAGTATGCATTGAATTATTTTAGTATTACTTTCATTGAATTATTGTTTTAGCAGTATTGAATTATTTTAGTATTATTTATATTGCTAAATCCCAGTTTTCTTTAGATATTTTTTTCTCAAATTCTTTCAATTTGGCTTGTCTATGTTTGTAGTCGGGTAAAACTTTTTCTACTTCATTCCAAA
>JAISIT010000267.1 GCA_031261915.1 Candidatus Methanoflexus mossambicus | reverse complement strand
CTTTCTATTTAGCTTTAAATACAAGCACTTATGATAATATTTTAAATGATGCTGCTATTTTACTTCCTATTTTTGATAAAAATATTACTATTAATAATGGAACAGAAAATACTACTTATGATCTTAATAGTAATACTACATTTTCAAATGAAGCTATTCCACTTCATTACAATAATCAATTAATAGCTATTCAAGCTATTGTGGATAATGAAGACCTTAAACTTAAGCTTTTATTTGCTAAAAGCAATTACACTAATGGACTTTATGTTAATAGTTCATGGAGTGACTCTAATGAAGATGGATCCTCTTGGAATAGTCCTTTCCAAAACTTAAATGCTGCACTTAAAGCTATTATTGACAATAAGTTAAATAGTACTAATTGTAACTTCACTATTCATATTGCTGGTAATTTAAGCTCTGATGATTATACTGGTGATGGTGTTAATGTTAATTTAGATTTAAATAGCTCATACAGTAATTTAACTATTATTGGAGAATATGGTAATGCAATATTTAATGGTGAAAGTCAATCTCGTATATTCACTATATCTGGAAATAATATAAGCTTAGAAAATATTGTATTTAAAAATGGTAAAGATAATTATGGTGGAGCTATTTATAATACGGGTAATAATACTAAAGTTATGAATTCTATTTTTAATAATAATTCTGTAAGTTATTATGGTGGTGCTATTGAGAATTATGGTCATAATTTTAGTATTAGTGATTCTAATTTTAATGATAACTCTGCAAGTTCTAGTGGAGCTATTTCTAATTCTGGTCATAATTTTAGTATTAGTGGTTCTAATTTTACTGATAACTTTGCAAATTATGGATATGGTGGTGCTATTTCTAATATTGGTGGTCATAATGTTAGTATTAGTGGTTCTAATTTTAATGATAACTCTGCAACTGGTAGTGGTGGAGCTATTTATAATTCTGGTGGTAATGGTTTTAATATTACTGATTCTAATTTCAATAGTAATTTGGCAAATATTGGTGGTGCAATTTATATTGGCTATTATAGTATGGGTTTAATTCGTAATGTTACTATAATCTCTAATAACTTTGTAAATAATACAAATACCACTATTTTTGCTAATAATATTAATAATATTCAGATTAATCACAATCGCATATATGACATGGATAAAAATCATATTGCAGTTAATATGACTAATGATACTATTATGGATGATGTTAATTGGGATTTAGATTATAATTGGTGGGGAAACAACACTCCTGATACAAATTACAATGGTCTTAATAATTATTTTGTTGTTAATGTGATTAAAAATAATTTAACTAACTATCTTTACACTATTCGTTTAAATGGAAGTGATAATGACTCTGAATTTGAAAATAAACTTCCAAGCTTTAATGGAGCTATTTATTTAGATTATGGTGATGGTAATGATGTATTTGATTCTAATTTTAATGGAAACAATTCCCAGCAATTAAATATTACTATTGCACAAATAGCTATTTTTACTGTTGACGACTGGACAAGTGAAATTAGTAATAACATAGTTATTAATGTCAATAATCTAAGTGGATCTAAATATGGTGAAATAGTTATATTAAATGCTTCCATTAATGCTTTTGATGGAAATAATACTGGAATTGAAGTTATTTTTTACATAAATGGTGAAATAATAGGTTCTAATATGACAGACAATCTTGGTAATGCTTACTATCATTATAAAGTTCCTTTTATTGGAAATTTCATTTATAATCTTAGTAATAATGATTCTAATCATATTTCAACAAATAGTTCTGAAATTTATGGAGAATTTATTAAATCCAACTCCAACATAACCATTAATTCTAATCTTAATGGTTCTAAATATGGAGATACTCTTATTCTTAATACTACGCTTCTTGATGAATTTAATAATCCTTTAGATGGTTTTAATATTAATTTTTATATTGATAATGTATTTATTGGTTCTAATGTTACTGATTCTAATGGAATAGCTATTTTTGATTATGTTGTTAATTTTACTGGTGATTATAACTTTACTGTTATTTTTAATGGTAATGATAATTATAATGGTAATAATAGTTCTGTTTTTGGTGATTTTGCTAAAGCAGATTCTAATATAATTATTAATTCCAATATTAACGGTTCTAAGTATGGTGATAATCTTATTCTTAATGCTACTGTTCTTGATAAGTATGGTAATCTTTTAAATAGTGTTAATGTTGAGTTTTATGTTGATGGTGTATTTATTGGTTCTAATGTTACTGATTCTAATGGAATAGCTATTTATAATTATGTTGTAGGTTTTGTTGGTAATTATAATCTTACAGTATGCTTTAATGGAACTGATAATTATAATGGATATAATGTTTCTGTTTTTGGTGATTTTATCAAAGTGGATTCTAATATTAATATTAATTTTAATCCTAATGGTTCTAAGTATGGAGATAATGTTATTCTTAATGCTACACTTTTTGATGAGTATGGTAATTGTTTAAATGGTGGTATTGTTGATTTTTATATCAATGGAGAATTTATTGGTTCTAATGTTACGGATTCTAATGGAATAGCTATTTTTGATTATGTTGTTAATTTCACTGGCGATTATAACTTGACTGTGGTATTTATTGGTAATAATAATTATAATAATCGTAGTGTTTTTGTTTTTGGTGATTTTGCTAAAGTTGATTCTAATATTAATATTAATTTTAATCCTAATGGCTCTAAATATAATGATAATGTTATTTTTAATGCTACACTTTTTGATGAGTATGGTAATTGTTTAAATGGTGTTAGTGTTGAGTTTTATGTTGAGGGTGTATTTATTGGTTCTAATGTTACGGATTCTAATGGAATAGCTATTTATAATTATGTTATAGGTTTTGTTGGTAATTATAATCTTACTGTGGTATTTAATGGTAATGAAAATTACAATTATGCTCTTGATTCTGTTTTTGGTGAATTTGTTAAAGCTGATGGAATTATTAATATTGATAATATTCCTAAAAATATGGATATAAACAGTAAAATCACAATTAAAGGCAATTTAACAGATAAAGACGGTAATTTATTAAATGGTAAATACAATCTTAAAATTAATGTTACTATTGGTAAAAATGTTTATATTCATGATGTTGAAGTTGTAAATGGTTTATGGAGCTTAAAAATCAATAATTCAAAAATTGGAACAACCAATGTAAAAATTAAATTAAACGACCCAAATTATGAAAGTAATAAAGAATTTAAATACACTGTTAGTAAAATTAAAACGATTATTACTGTTTCAGCACCGAAAATAATAGCAGGTAAAAAAACTAATATTGTAATTACTTTAAAAGATACAGATGGTAAGATCCTTAAAGGTAAAAAACTTATTATCAAATCTAAATACCTTAAAAAACCATTTAAATCCACTACAAATAGCAAAGGTCAAATCAACATCCGTGTTCATGCTTCTAATATTGGAAAATACACAGGAACTGTTGAATTTGCTGGAGATAGTATTTATGCTAAATCTAAAAAAACCATAACCCAAATAGTCACAGGACTTCCAGATTTAACATTCAGTAAAATTAAAAGAATCAAATCATCTAACTATCAATTAGCAGTATATACTATAACAATTAAAAATATAGGCAAAGGAGATTCACCTAAGACACAATTATACATGCAACATTGGAAATACAATGGATGGAAATCAAAAATAATGAAAGTCAATATCAAAGCTATTGGAGCAGGTAAATCAGTTAATTTAACTGTTAAATTCCTACCAGATATAGGAAGCCACAGAACTTGCAAATATCAATGGTTTTATATAAATCCACTTAAAAATTTTAAGGAAATTTCCTATAAAAACAATTTAAAGTATTTAAAACCATAAAATGGTTTTATACTATTTTTTTTTTTTTTTTAAGCATTGCTAAAATCAACTTAGTTGAAATAATATTAATTTTTATTAATAACTTAAGTAAATTAAATTTTAAGAGATCTTAATATCTTTTTAGTTGACTTGAAGTAAGTAAAATTGATAATACTAAAAATAAATAAATTAATTTAAAATCAAATTTGAAAATAATTATTATTATTAACAATAGGTTTTTGGATATTGTCACTTGTCAAAATATATTTTTGAAACAGACTCCATGAAATTTTTGTATTTTTGTCTAATTTTATATTATTTAAATCTTTAAAATTTTATTTTATTTTTAAACATTGTTTAATTTTTTATTATTTTTTTAAAATTTGTTTATTTTATTTGAAATTTTTATTAAAATTTTAAAAATTGTTCAATAATTGTTTATTTTTACCACAATATTTATATATAATAAAAAAGATATTAATAATATTATAATTAATTTATAATTAAAAAGACATTGATAATATTATTTTTTATTTATATTTATTTTATTTATATCTCTTTTATATTTATATAACTTAATTTAAGATACTTAATTTAAGATACTTAATTAAAATACTCAATTTAAAATACTCAATTTAAGATATTAATTTGAAAAATCCTTTTGTTTAATAAATTTTTAATAAATTTTTAATAGATTGATTGATAACATGATTACAGTAGGGATTTTAAATCTACAAGGTGCAGTAAGTGAACACTACGATATTACAAAAGAAGCTATTAATAATTTAAACTTTGATTGTGGCATACGGATTGTTAGATATATTGAAGATTTATCTGGATGTGATGGATTAATCATTTCTGGTGGAGAAAGCACTGTAATTGGTAAATTAATACAAAAAAGAGGGATTGATAAATATATTCATGAAAATAATCTTCCAATTTTTGGAACATGTGCTGGTTTAGTTTTAATGGCAAATAAATTAGATCATGAACAGCCAGTTTTAAATTTAATGGATATGGAAGTTAAAAGAAATGCTTTTGGTTCTCAAAAAAACTCTTTTGAAGAAGAAATTGAAATTTTTGGAGATAAATTTCAAGGAGTTTTTATTAGAGCACCCTCTATTGTTAATGTTTCTGGAGATATAGAAGTATTATCTAAGTTAAATGATGTTATAATTGCTGCAAGAGATGGTAAGAATTTAGCTATTTCTTTTCATCCAGAATTAACTGAAGATACAAGATTACATGAATACTTTATTAAAAGTTTATTAGACTGATTTATTTAATTTATTTTTATTATAATTATTTAATTTATTTAATTTACTTTAATTATTTAATTTACTTTAATTATTTAATTTACTTTAATTATTTAATTTACTTTAATTATTTAATTTACTTTAATTATTTAAGTGTTATTTAATTATTTAAATATTATTTAATTATTTAATTTTATTTTTATTTATTTTAAATTATTTATTAATTTTTTATTATATTATTAATTTTTATTTAGCTATTGGCTTATTTGACTTTAATTATAAATTTAAATATTAATTTACTTAATTTAAATATTAATTTACTTAATTTAATTATTTTTAATCATATTACACTAAAATAAAAATAAAAGGTGGTGTTAGGATGTGTGGAATAGCTGGAATTGTATATAAAGATAAAAAATTACATGATATTGGCACTGATATGACAAAAATGCTTCATGCTCTTCAGCATAGAGGACCTGATTCTGCAGGAATGGCATTGTATGGTGGAATGGGACTTGAAGAAAATGAATATGTTTTAAATATTCAAGTAGACAATAAAAAAGGTTTATTGGATATTGTTAAAGATGAATTGTCTGCTGAAACTCCTATTTTAGACGAGGAAACATTTCATTCAAATGAATCTTCTGATGAAGAATCCTTTGTTTACCGTGTTAAAATAGCTTTAAATGATTTTAAAGAGCTTAAACCATTAATTACTAAATTAGATAAAATAGATGATGTAATTGTATTAAATGGAAGTAATTCATTTGAAATGATTAAAGATATTGGCTCTGTTTTAGATATTTCGCAGCAATATGGAGTTAAATATATTAAAGGAACTCATGGAATTGGACATACTCGTTTTGCTACTGAAAGTAATGTTGATAGATACCATGCTCATCCATTCCAAACATACATTGTAAAAGATATTACTGTAGTTCATAATGGGCAAATAACAAATTATTGGAAAATAAGAGATCCTTTAGAGAGAAAAGGACACATATTTGAAACAACAAACGATACAGAGTGCCTTGTTCATTATATTGCAGATAAATTAGATAGTGGATTTTCACTTGAAGATGCTTTAAAACAGTCAGTTCAAGATATGGATGGTCCTTTTTCATTTATTATTGGAACTCCACAGGGTATTGGAATAGCTAAGGATAGATTAGGACTTAGACCTGGGGTTATGGCTGAAAATGATGAAATTTTTGCAATAGCTTCTGAAGAAGTTTCACTTCGTGAAGTTATGGATGTTAATGAAGTAGAACAGATTGAACCTGGACAAGTCAGAGTTTATGAGATTTAAAAATTTAAATAAGTTTAATTTAATTTTAAAAAATAAAAAAGTTTTAAAAAGTTTAAAAATTAAATATATTTAAATAAATAGAAAATTTAATAAATTTAAATAGATTTAAGGAGTTTTTATATGTCAAATATAGTTGAAATAGATGTTTCTGGAAAAACCCCTCGTCAAATCAATGATGAATTAAAAGAATTAGCTATTAAATATGATGAAATTATTATTAAAAATCCTAATGCTTTACATTATTTAATAGCTGGTTTAGAAGATAATGTTAACATTAAAGTAGAGGGTTCTGCAGGGTATTTTGTTGCAACAATGGTGGATAAAGCAAAAGTTGAGATTTCTGGAAATGTTGGTTGGTTTGCAGGAGACAATATGACTGGTGGAGAGTTAATTGTCAATGGATCAGCTGGTGATGGTCTTGGTCAAGGATTATACGGTGGAAATGTTGTTGTTAAAAAAGATGCAGGGGCACGAACTGGAGAAATCATGAAAAACGGAACTATAATTGTTGGTGGGGATTCTGGTTTTATGAGTGGTATTTTTATGATGGGTGGTAGAATTGTTGTTCTTGGAAATCTTGGAGAAGATGCAGGTGAATCAATTATTCGAGGAGCTATTTATGTTCAAGGAGATGTAAAATCCTTAGGAAAAAATGCTAAATTAGTTGATTGTGAGGATGAAGATAAAGATGAACTTAAAACACTTTTAAATAGCTACAATTTCGATTTAAATAATATTAATTTTGATAAATTTAGAAAAATCATCCCTAAAAGTAAAAGACCATTTTATGGTGGAGATGATGATGATTGTGACCAGGACTTAGAAGTTAAAGTTGAGGGAGATTTTTAATCTAAAGATTTTTAATCAAACTTTAGAGGTGATTTAATGCCATATGAAGTAAAACGGGATAGTTTTTTATGTAAAAGAGAATTTGACAGACCAGGATGCTGTTGGTATAAATGTGATGATATAGATAGATCAATTTGTGGAGAATGTTTTTCTTGTTTAAATAATTGTCCACATAATGTTTATGAACTTATTAACAATGAACCTTATCCTGTTCATCAAAAAGATTGTGTTGGATGTAGGATTTGTGAAGAAATGTGTCCAAATACAGCTATTGAAGTTCATGCTGTTGCTCCAGATACAAGAAATGTATGGTCTTATGGAGATATGTTTGAAATTAAAAGGAAATCTGAAGAAGGATCATATCAAGTAAAGAGTATGGGATCACTTAGAAAACTTCCAAGTTTTGATGATTTTGTTATAATTCCAGCTCAAGTATCAAGACCGCCATTAGATAAATACCGAGAACCATGTTACACTAAAGTTACTCTTGGAAGTCGTTATGCTGAAAATCCTTTAAAATTAAAAACTCCAATAATGATTGGAGCAATGTCCTTTGGAGCACTAAGTAAAGAAGCTAAAATGGCTCTTGCCCTTGGAACATCCCTTGCAGGTGTTGCAGCAAACACTGGTGAAGGTGGAATGCTTAAAGAAGAAAGAGATTTAGCTGATAAATTAATAGCTCAATATGCATCTGGAAGATTTGGAGTTTCTGCAGAGTATTTAAAAGATGCAGAAGCTATTGAAATTAAAATAGGTCAAGGAGCAAAATCTGGTATGGGTGGACATTTATTAGGTGAAAAAGTCACAGCAGAAGTATCTAAAATAAGAAATATTCCAATAGGTGCCGATGCCTTGTCACCAGCAAGACACATGGATATTGTTGGTCCAGAAGACTTGCATATGAAAATATCACAATTAAGGGAAATTTCCGAATGGAAAGTTCCAATAATGGTTAAATTCGCATCAGGAAGAGTTAAAGATGATGTTAAAATAGCTGCTAAAGGTGGAGCAGATATTATAGTAGTTGATGGTATGCAAGGAGGAACAGGAGCAGGTCCTGCAACAGTCACAGAAAACTC
>JAISIT010000181.1 GCA_031261915.1 Candidatus Methanoflexus mossambicus | reverse complement strand
TTAATCAACCGAAAATAAGTATGGTAACAGACTTAAAAAATGGTTATGATTCAGTTGTTGGAAAATTAGGATTTGATCATCAATTATGCCTTAGACACTTTGAAGAATCATTAAATAATAGATTAAAAGAGGCAGTTAAAAAAAATAAAATAGGAGAATATGGTGAAGCAGAATTAAAATATTATCTTAAAATAATACTAAGATTAAAAGGATTAAGAAACTATGATGAAGCAAAAAAACTTTTGAAATTACTTACAGATAATTTCAACAAATTTCCCAAAATCATACAAGAAATATTATCCGATTTTGTACTACCTCAATTCAAGTCATTAACACTATTTTTAAGAGATCCTAATGTCCCAAAAACAAATAATCTCTGTGAAAACATATTTAATAAAACAAATCCAAGATACAAAAAGAAGCAAGGTAAAACTAAAGAATGAACTAAAGCCCGTTGCGCATTAAAAGAACGGAGATGGGATAGATTGAATGCGAAATTTTAACAGCAAAGTTTTGGACAGTCACTAAATACACAAAAAATTTAAATACTATTAAAATAATATAAATAGCTTATACTTTTTATATCAAATTGTCAAGTATCATATTTTTTAGGTATCATATTTTTTAGGTATCATATTTTTTAGGTATCATATTTTTTAGGTATCATATTTTTTAGGTATCATATTTTTTAGGTATCATTTTTGAATTAATTATTTCTTTAAATTAATTATATTCTTTTTAAATTACTTTTTTTATTAAAAAAATGATAAATAATATGTTATATATACATATATATATTATATAATTAATTTAATTATTAATTTTAATTTTAAATTATGTATAAATTTAATTAATATTTTAAATAAATACTGGATTTTAGACATTTTCTATTTTCTTATTAAATTAAAATATACAAATAAAATGGTGAATATTATGAATAAATTAAGTGATGCAGATATAAATGAAAACAATAAATTTTTTTCTGAAAATATTAAAGAAAAATTAGGGCTTAAATATTCTCCTGTAGCTATTAAATTTATTTTAAATGAATCAGATATTCCAGAGGGAATAAATCAAATAGATGAGAATCTTCGCCACTGTGAATTTGTAAAAATAGCTGCCGAAGGTAAATCTTTTTATGCAACTGCTGAAAATCAAACATGTAAAGGTGGTTCTGCAGCTATTGGATTAGATGAAATTCCTCCGAAAATAGCTGATGGAGAATTTTATTATAAATTAGGACGATTTAAAAGTATTGGTTCTGCTAAGAGAACTTATGATAAAATTCCAAAAGTAGATATTAGATCTTATGCTTTAGTTTACACTCCTCTTGAAGATGCGAAATTTCAACCAGATATAGTTCTTATTATTACAAATCCTAAAGGTGGAATGACAGTTTCTCAAGCTCTTGTTTATACTTTAGGTGGAAGAATAAATGCTAATTTTTCAGGTATCCAATCTTTATGTGCTGATGCCGTTGCTGGACCATTTACAACAAAAGAACCAAATATAACTCTCGCTTGTTCTGGTTCAAGGAAATTTGCAAAAATAGCTGATGATGAATTGGTTGTTGGTTTAACTGGAGAGAATATTGGTTGTTTTGTTAATGCATTGCTGGAAGCAAAATTTTAAAAGTATAAAATTATAACTTTTTATTATTTTTAATTTCATTAATTAAATATTTTGGTTGTGAAATATGTATAAAAAATAAAAAAGGTATTAATATGGAAACTAACATTTTAAAATCTATAATTAATATTAAAAATTTTGATAAATATAATTTAGAAGAAATTTATCCTCCAGAATCAGAAATGAGTAGTTTAAATAGAATAAATAGTGTAGGTGTTGGTTTAGAATATTTTATTAAAGATTCTTTTTCAAATTCCTTTGAAGAATTAGATAAAATAGCTATTCATTCTAATATTCTTTCATGGTTGGGAAATACCAATAACCCTCCAGATATGATGATTAAAAATGGAGATGCTGTTGAAGTTAAAAAAATGGAATCTAAAAGTTCAATTGCATTGAATTCATCACATCCGAAATTTAAATTAAGAAATAATGATATTAGAGTAAGTGATGCTTGTAAAAATTGTGAAGAGTGGAATGAAAAAGATATTGTTTATGCTGTGGGTATTGTTAAAAATAAAGTTTTGAATAATTTATTTTTTGTTTATGGTGATTTGTATTGCGCTGAAGAAGAGGTTTACAATAGAATTTTTAAAATAATAAGTCAAGCTATTGTTCGTTCTGATTTAGAATTATCTCCAACAAAAGAATTAGGAAGAATAAATCGTGTTGATCCATTAGGAATTACTTATCTTAGAATAAGAGGTATGTGGGGTATTGAACATCCATTAGATGTATATAATTATATTTTAAAAGATTATGCTGAATCTAATGATGAATCAAATTTATTTAATCTAAATGCTTTAATGAAAGAAGATAAATATTTATCTTTTCCAGAAAAAGATCGTTTTACTCTTGAAAATGATAAGGATATAAATGTTGAAAAAGTTAAAGTAAAAGATCCTAATAATCCTGCAAAGTTAATTAATTCTATTTTAATTAATTATTGTAAAAAGTGAGTAAATGAGGTAAAAAAAATGAAAGTTGCATCATTTTTTTCTGGAGCGGGTGGATTAGATCTTGGATTTGTGAATGCAGGATTTGAAGTAGTTTTTGCTAATGATAATTGGAAAGGTTGTTGGGAAACTTACAAGAAAAATCATGGAATAAATATTAATAGAAGATCTATTGAGGATATCAAGCCACATGAGATTCCTGATGTTGATGGTTTTATTGGTGGACCACCATGTCAAAGTTGGAGCTTGGCAGGTGCTATGAAAGGTATTGAAGATCCACGAGGACAGTTGTTGTATCATTATGTTCGTTTAATTGAAGAAAAGGAACCATTATTTTTTTTAGCTGAAAATGTTCCTGGAATGGTTTGTAAAACTCATCAAGATGAATTTAATAAATTTGTTAATTCTTTAAAGAAATTAGGATACACTACAAATTATCAAGTTTTAAATGCTAATGATTACAATGTTCCTCAAGATAGAAAAAGAGTATTTATAATTGGATTTAGTGATAAATTTGATAATGAATTTAAATTCCCAGCAAAATCTAAAAAAAAATTAAATTTAAAAGATGCCATTGGAGATTTAGAAGAACCTCTTCCAGCATTAAATAAAAATAAACCAAATAAAGCTAAAGATTTAGCTATTTTCAATCATGAGTATATGACTGGTGATTTTAGTTCAATGTACATGTCAAGAAATAGAGTTAGAAACTGGAATGAACCGTCTTTTACAATTCAAGCTGGAGGACGTCATGCTCCTTGTCATCCACAAGCAAATAAAATGATAAAAATAGAAAAAGATAAACAAATTTTTGATCCAGAAACTCCAAAACCCTACAGACGACTTTCAGTTAGAGAATGTGCAAGAATACAAACTTTTCCAGATGATTTTATATTTTATTATAATAATATTGCTGATGGATATAAAATGATTGGAAATGCAGTTCCAGTTAAGCTTGCAGAAGCTATTGGAAAAGAAATTAATAAGTTTATTTGAGTTATTGAGGTTATTTGATTATTAAATGAAGTTTATAATACTTTTTTTTATTTATTAAGAATATTAAATACAATTAAAATTTTAAGGTACTGTAAAGTTCTTGGCTCTTTGAGTTGAGTATTACTTTTTTTGGTATTTTTATGTCATTTTTTGGGGCTCTAGGAATATTTTTTTGATTTTTTCTTAAAAGTTCTTTATTTTTCT
>JAISIT010000065.1 GCA_031261915.1 Candidatus Methanoflexus mossambicus | reverse complement strand
GGGGTAATACCTGGTCTCGTTTCGATCCCAGAAGTTAAGTCTTTGGCGTTTTGTATTGTGTACTATGGTTTTCTATGGGAATTTCATTTCACTGCCAAACCTTTTTTTTATTTTTTGGTTAATTATTACTTTTTTTTATTTTTTTATTAATTTGTTTTTCTTATTTTTTTCTTATTTTTGATGTTATGAAATTAATATGATTTAAATTAAATAAAAATAACTGTAAAATCTCTTAAATTTAATTTACTTAATTTATTCTTGAAATTAATATTTATTCAAGTAATTTGATTTTGACAGTGCTAATATTTATATGTTAAAAATGATATAAAATAATTTAGTCTATTTATGTTATTTTTAAATGATTTATATTCTTAGGAAAAAAGTTTGATTAATATATTACTTTTAAATTTAATAAATTATTTAATTACTAAATAAACTTATTTAAATAATAATTTAAACTAATATTTAACAATAAATTATTAAAATAAATATTTAAAATAAATGTTTAATATTATTAACCTATTATAATTTTTATTTTTAAAAATAGAAATATTAAATTAAGTAATATTTTAAATAAATATTTTAATAAAAAAATAAAAATAATCAACTTTATGGAAAGAGTATATATATAATTAGATATAATAAAAAATTATATATGCTTGAATATAATTCTAATATTTTCATGGTAATGTATGTTAAAAAATGAAAAGGATGATTAAATGTCAAATGCTGTGGATATAATTGAAAAATATTTGTTTAATAAAATAGAAAAGTTACAATCAGAAAATGATAATCTTTTAAGAGAGAACATTTCACTTAAAAAGAACTTCAGGGGGGGGTAATAAAAATAGTAGTTTGATTCTTGAAAATAAAAACAATAATCATTCATTAATTTTAAAAATAATTGATCATATTCATTCTTATAATTATTCTTTTTCTAAATATTTAAAACTGCTTGATTTAAAACAAATAACTATATTCTCTTCAGAATCTGATTGGGATTGGGTAAAATCTCTTTGTGTTGATTTAGAATTATCATTTGATATTCAAATTAAGCAATATATTACGGATTCTTCTTGGAGTAATAAACCACAGTTTCTTAATCAAAATCTTATCTATTATATGCCTTTTTTTCATGAAAATTTTAGCTTAAATGAAAATGATATTGTTTTGATTTTATCTTCAGATAGAACGAATCAAACAATAGAGAATATTTCAAATACTTCTAAAACTATACATATTCTTGATTTATTAGATGGTTTGATATGGGAATCTGTAATGGGTCAAAGAATTGATGAAATAATGGATTTATTTCCTTTTTTACCCATTATTTTATTTGATGAAGTAATCTTTCATTCAAAAAATGAAGAATATTCCGATTTAGAAAAGTATTTAGTTAATGAACTTCCAGGTCATTATGAGTCTTGGTTTGGAAAATTAAAATCTAGAGAAATTGGTATTCCCAAAACATTTTTAGAGCTTGGATATACCAATACTGAGGATATAATTGAAATGCTTGATCCTTCTGGTTCTATGGTTGTAGATAACAAGATTTCTATGAAAAATTATGAAAGTAATTATGTGAATATTAAAAATGTGCATAAAATAGTTCCAAATAATCCAAAAGATTTTGAAAGAACTTTTTATGTTTTTGGAGGGTGTATGAGTTATGGAACAGGTTGTCCAGATAATGGAACCAGTTCTTATCATTTACAAAATTTTTTAAACAAACATAATGAAAAAATTTCAGTTAAAAACTATGGAAACTACATTTTTGGGCGAGGCAGATATGTTTTTGAAAAAATTAAAGCTATTGACTTTAAACCAGGGGATGTTTTAATTCTTAGTGTTTCTAATATTATAAATAAATCAAATATTCCTAAAAAAGATAATGTTTATTATATAAATACTGTTAAATTATTAGAACGACCTCATAATTGGGGTGTGAATGTTTTCTTTGATACTTCGCATCCAAATGAGTGTGGGCAGGTTGCAATAGCTTCTACATTGTTTGATTTTTTAAAGGAACATGATTTTTTTAAAGAATTTTTAAATTTCAAATATGATTTAAGAAATGATAGTATAATTAATAATGCAAATTTCATGATAAACAGTGATTTTACATTGAATAATGGATTATTAAATGATTTAAATAAATATAAAAATGAATTGTCTAGATATAAACCTTTTATTGGCAGTATTGTGATGAATGCCAATCCATTTACTTTAGGGCATCGATATTTAGTTGAATATGCCTTATCTAATGTAGATAAGTTATTTGTATTCGTTGTTGAAGAAGATAAGTCTTTTTTTAGTTTTGAAGAGAGAATAAACTTAGTTAAAGAAAATCTTAAAGATTTAGAGAATGTAATTGTTATTCCAAGTGGTAAATTTATAATTAGCAGTATAACATTCAATGATTACTTTGCTAAAGACTCTAAACAAGAAAATACTACTATTAATCCAACTATGGATGTTGAACTATTTGGACGAGAAATAGCTCCAAGTTTAGGGATAAATATTCGTTTTGCTGGAGAAGAACCAAAGGATAATGTAACTTTAAAGTATAATAAAACAATGAGTGAGATTTTACCTAAATATGGTATTGAGTTTAAAGTAATTCCTCGAAAAGAGATAAGTGGTGATGTGATTAGTGCAAGTAGTGTTCGAAAACTTGTTTTAGATTCAAAAGATACTTCAACAGAAAAATGGAGTGAAATAGCTAAGTTAGTTCCAGAAAAAACTTATTCTTTCTTAAGGGAAAAATTTGGTTGATGTATAGTTTTAATCAAAATATATATTTCATTTTAAAAATTTTTAAAGATAAAATTATATACTTCATAAAACAAATAGTTAAATGTCATATCATTTCATAATGGCTGATACCTACGGTCCTTTTATGAGGGAAGCTGAGCTGTCAATGAATAGAAGAAACCCAGTATCAGATAGACTGCCTGTTTCGAGGGTTGCTCGAGGAGGAAAGGAGAAACTACCAATGATTCATGAGAGTTAGTATACAGGCAATATATTTTTAATTTACTCTTTAGTAATAATCTATTTTTTTTATTTTCATTATTCTATTATTTTCATTATTCTATTTATTTTATTTATAATGATTATTTTACTCATTTTTTTCTTAAATCTATTTTTAAATTAATAATATTGATAATATGAATACTGCAGATGTTTTAGTTTATTTACTTGAAAATAATAATGTTAAATATATTTTTGGACATCCAGGAGAACAAATACTTCCGTTCTATAAATCTTTAAGTAAATCAAATATTAAACATATTTTATGTAGAAATGAACAAGGTGCAAGTTTCGCAGCAGATGGTTACAGTCGTTCTATTTTTAGTTCAGAGAAATTCGGAGTTTGTGTTTCCACTGCTGGTCCTGGTGCTTTAAACATGGTTATGTCAATAGCTAGCTCTTTTAAAGATTCAATTCCGTTATTATTCATTACTGCAGATATTCCCACTTATTTAAAAGGAAACAATACTTTTCAAGATTTAGATTTAGAATCTATTTTTAAATCAGTTTCAGTTAAGAGTTTTAATCCACAAAATGGAAAAATAGCTATTAAAAATTTAATTGAAGCTATTAATTTATTAAAATATGATGGATATGGACCTATACATTTAAATATATCCAAAGATGTTTTTTTAAATCAAATTTCTGATGATTTTTTTAATAATTTAAAAAATAATTTTGATAATGCTGATTTTGATAATAATAATAGCAATAATAATAGCAATAATAATAGCAATAATAATAGTAATAATAATAGTAATAATAATAGTAATAATAATGGTAATAATAATAATGGTAATAATAATAGTAATAATAATAATATTTTAGATTATCATGATTATGATATTTTTTTATCTAAATTTATGAATATAATAAATGTTTATGATAAAATTGTCAATGCTAATAAACCATTAATTTTAGTGGGTTCTGGAATTTTCAAATCAAACATTCTTGATGAATTTAAAAAATTCATTAAACTTAATAAAGTTCCAATAGCACATACATATAATGCTAAAGGGATTTTTGATTTTGATTATTACTTAAATTTAGGTATGCTTGGACTTAGAGGAACTCCAATGGCAAATTATGCATTTAAAAATTCTGATTTGATTCTTGCAATTGGAACTACTTTATCTGAAAGAACTTTGAATATTGATAAAAAATCTTTAAATAGCTTTGATGATTTAAATATTATTTTTAATTCTTATTCTAATAAAATTGTCCATATAAATATTGATAAAACTAAATTAAAAGGAAGTATTAATCTTGATATTAATATTAAAGAGTTTTTTAATATTTTAAATTATATTTCTAATAAAAAAATTGAGCATAATTCTAATTTTAATTCTAATTTTAATTCTAATTTTAATTCTAATTTTAATTCTAATAATGATAATAATAATTTAAATTTTAATAAGTTTAAAACTTTTATATTTAATAACTTTAATTTTCTTGATTTTAATTTTAATAACTCTTTGGATTATAATTTTATTTTAAATAATATTATTTTTAAAAATATTGATTCAAATTGGATGAATAATATCATATTTAATTCTAATATTCTTGATTCTATTGATTATGATAGTATTGATAATGATGTTAATAATGATGTTAATAATGATGTTAATAATAGTATTGATAATGACATTAATTATGAGTGTAAAAATAGTAAACTTAATAAAATTTATGATTCATCTTATTTAAAGCCACAACATGTTATTAATGAAATAATAAAGCATAATAAAGATTCTTTAATAGTTAATGATGCTGGATCTCATACTACATGGTTAACTCTTTTATCTAATCTTAATGAAGGTGGAAGAGTGATATATTCTGGAGCTATGGCTCCTATGGGTTATGGACTACCTGCTGCAATCGGTGTTTCACTTGGAAATCCTGATAAAAACACAATTGTCATTGTTGGTGATGGTGGAATTCAAATGAATATTCAAGAACTTGCTACTATTGCAGAATATAACTTACCAATAGCTATTTTTTTATTAAATAACTCTGAACTTGGAATTATTAAGCAATGGGAAGAAGATTTTAATGATATGAAACCATTTCAAGTTAATTTAAAAAACCCTGATTTTGTCAAATTAGCAGAATCATATAATATAGATTCTGTTTTAGTCAATTCTCCAAATGAACTTTTAAATGCAATAGAATATTCAAAAAATTTAAATAAACCAATATTATTTGAAATTATGGTTTCCAGTGAAAATATTCCACTTCCTTAGGTTATTTTAAAAAGTTTTTTAATTTTTATTTTCTAATTCTTATTTTCTAATTATTATTTTTAATCTAAACTTACTCTAAACTTACTCTAAACTTATATTGAACTTATTTTAGTTTGCTTAACTTATATTGAACTTATTTTAGTTTGCTTAAAATATCAATAGCTTTTTTTGTATCTGATATATTCTTAATCCATTTATTTATAAATTTTCTAAGTAATTCATATTGTTTATTCACTTTTTTAAATTTTATCTCACTTAAATGACTATTAAGTTCTTTTAAATCATTTAATGTTTTTAAAGATATGTTTAATTGGTAATTCAAGTAATCTACTAATATATATATCTTTGTTAATGGTTTATAAGTTTCTTTAAAGTTAGAGTATGCAAATAACAATATTAATAAACTAATATTCATATTTAAGTCTTTAATAAATTCATTTCTTAGTATTTGGTAGTAATAATTCCAATCATCTAAAAAATCATTGGTAGTGATTATAAATTCTTGAATAAAATATGTGTTAGTTTTTTTGTTATTATTATCGTATTCTTTTGCTTTATCTTCGTATTTTTTATTATCAATATCATAGTCATATTCTTCATTATTTTCATATTCATAAATTTCATCAAATAAATCTTCAATAAATTCTCCGTAGTAATCATCTTCAACATCACTACTTTCTTCGTATTTTTGAATTTCTTTTTCAAATTCCACATCTTCAATTGCATAAAATTCATCTATTATTCCGTCACCATAAAAATCTAAATAATAGTTATGGAAATAGCTTAATTGAATATTTAATTCAAATAAAAATGAAGATAAATACATTAAATAGCTATTAATATACTCTTCATCAAGTTCTTTTTGAAGTATCTCTAAGATTTTAGTTATTTCTGTATTTTTTACTTGATAAATATATTCTAATATTGGACTTATTGTTTCTAAATTTTTGTAATTAAATTCACTTAAAAGTTCATAGTCGTAATAATTTTCATTTATATTTTCAAGGGAGTTTTTAAAATCATTTTTTTTTATTTTTTCTTTTAAAATTTTATCATCATCAAAACTATGTTCCATTAAATATTCATCTATTTTTTCAAGAATTGTTTCTAATTCTTTCTGATTTTCAAAATCTTTTATAATTTTTTTTATTATGATTTCGGTATTTTCATTGTTAGGATTGATAATTCCACTAGTAATTAAATGTTTAGCAGAATCTATTAGTTTTGTTTCTAAAAATGTTTTATTATATTCCTCAATAGCTTCATTATTTGCTATTAAAAACTTGTTAATTGCAATACTCTCTTTTGGAGTTAATTCATTATTTAATAAATATTTTCCAATTGCTGTTAGTATGAAAAAAATAGGATATTGATTTTCAAAGCTGTATTTGAGTTTTAATTGATTGGTTATATTTTTTTCCATATCAATACTTTTATTTTTTCCAATTAAATTAAGAATATCTTTTTTAAATTGTTTAAGTAATTCTTCTTTTGTTTTAAAATTTTTAATAGTTTTATTATTTTCATTATTATTTTCATTATTATTTTCATTATTATTCTTATTATTATTCTCATTATTGCTCTTACTATTATCCTTAGTGTTATCTTTATTATTCCTGTTATTTTTGTGATTATTAATTCGCATTTTGAATTTTTCTATTTGTTTTTCCTGTAATTTATTACTTTTATTTAATGAATTTAAATTGTTGTTTGTTTTAACGTTTGTTTTAAAATAAAATAGAAAATCAATCTGATTTTTTTCAAATGATCTATATTCTTTGGTTAAGTTGTATTTATTATTTTTTAATTTATCTTTACATATTAGAGTATATAAATTTTTAGAATTTTCACTAATTTTATAGCTATTTATTTTAGATTTCTTTTTTTTAGTATTTTTTTTAGTATTTGTTTCGTCCTTTTTTTCAAATGTGTTATGGTTATTTTCTTTTATTTTCTTGAAATATTTTCCTTTAAATTCAAAATGGGTGTTTTCATCTTCTATAAATAGAATATCATTTTTTAATACTAAAAATCTGTTTTTTGCATGTTTATTTAAATTTTCTATTTCTAAATTTTTAACATATTCATTTCCAATTAGTTTTAGTAAAATTCCTTGCATATATGCTTTTGTTGTATTTAATTCTCCGATTAAATTTATTATTTCAATTATTTCATCTTTAGAATCATCTAATCCCGATATATAAATGTTTAAAATTTCTATTTCAGAGTTGTTAGACATATTTATCTTATTTTGAGTTTAATATATGCGATATACATTTAATGTGATTTATACTTAGTTATTAAGTTTTATATTTATTTTTAATATTTTATATTTATTTGATCTGATAATAACATGTTTTAAAAAAAGAAAAAAATAATATTTGTTTTAATATTCTTATAAAAAAACAATCAAATAAAAATCTAATTAAAAAATAATTAAAAAATAATTAAAATATTATAATTATATTTAAAAAAATTATTTAAAAAATTATTTAAATGATATTAAAAAGTTTAAATATTTATCTAAATAAAATAAAAATTACATGTATGTATCATTTACTGCACAAACACCAGCACCAAGATCTACATCAAATCCAAGACGTTTTAAAGTCATTGCTAATGATGAGAAAGTAATAGCTAATTGTTTATAAGTAATATTTCCCATGTGTCCTATTCTGAATATATTGCCTTTTAAATGGTCTTGTCCACCAGCTAATTCTACTTTATAATCATTTCTCATGGTTCCTCTTAAATCAGAATCACTTACCCCTTTAGGCATTTTAATAGCTGTGACTGTTGTTGATGAAACTTCTTCTTGAGGGAATAATTCAAGTCCTAATGCTTTAGCTGCTTCTCTTGTAGCTTTAGCTGCAGTTTCATGGCGAACAATTCTTTTATCTAATCCTTCTTCTTCGATCATTTTTAATGCTTCGTAAATACCATAGATTAATGTTACTGATGGAGTATAAGGAGTTTCAGGTGGAGTTCCAGCTCCAGACTTTCTGTATTTCTTCAAATCCAAATAATAAGTATTAGAATCCACTGAGTCAACAACTTTCCAGGCATCATCACTTAAAGTAATAGCTGCCATTCCTGGTGGTGCGGCAAGACATTTTTGAGATCCAGTAAAGCATATATCTATTTTATATTTATCCACATCTACATAGTCTCCTCCAAGAGAAGAAACTGTATCTACAATATAAAGTGCATCATAGTTATCCATCACTTTTCCAATAGCTTTAATATCTGTTGCAACTCCAGTGGATGTTTCATTGTGGACAACACTAACTGCTTTAATATTTTCATTTTCATCTAAAGCATCTTTTATCTGTTGGGCAGTAACTGCTGTTCCCCATTCAATATTAAGTTCATTAACTTTGCCTCCATGAGCTTTTGTAATATCTCTGAGGCGTTCACCAAATTTTCCACCAATTACATTGAGTATTTCATCATCTTTAGCTGTAACATTAGCTATTGCAGCTTCCATAGCTGCAGTTCCTGATCCAGTTATTAGATATGAGTTATTTTCAGTTTTAAATAATTTTGACATTAATTCAGTGGTTTCAGTATAAATTTCTCCAAATATTGCACTTCTATGATTAACAACATTTTTAGCTATTGCGTTTAAGACTCTTGGAGCCACATTTGTAGGTCCAGGAAGCATTAGTAAAGTTTCATCCATCTTATTTATTCTCCAATATTATTTCTTTAAGTATTGCTTGAAATTAAATTTTAAATAATTTAGTTATTTAATTAATTAATTAATTAATTACTTAATTAATTTATTTAATTAATTTATTGTATTTAAATAAGTTATATACTTGAATAAGTTATATATTTAAATAATTATTTATTTGGATTGATTTTTAATCTTGTTTTATTTATTTTAATATTTTATTACTTATTTTAATATTTTTTTTAATATTTTTTTAATATATATTTTTTAATTTTTTTAAATTTTTAAAAATCTTATAAATATTTTATTAAAATTATTTAATTTATTATATATTCAAGCTATTTATTTTTATTAATTTATTAATTTAAATAGTTTTACTATTGTCATAAACTTTTTACTATTATTCATAATTATTAGTTAAACACATTTACTAAAAAAAATATTAAATACTCTTAATTTAAATATTAATTCTGTTAAATGTGATATTAATAATAATAAATTTAAATATTTAAATAAATAAATATAGTAATAGTAATAAACTTATTATATGAATAATGTTAAATGTATATTTCAAGTTTATATTCAATTTATATTTTGGATATTATGAGTTTTATAATTTATATTTTTTTGAATATATTTTTTTGAATATGTTTTATTAATTTATTATCTCTATTTATCTTATTTTTTATTATTTTTTTTGTATTGGTTTTTTTTCTTACATGGAGGATATTTAATGAAATTTTTTGAATATCAAGGTAAAAAAATATTTAAAAAAGAAGGAATACCTATATTAGAAGGGCATGTTGCAAATAGTCCTGAAGATGTAGTTGAAATTGTTACAGAAATGGGAAAACCAGTTGTTTTAAAAGCACAGGTATTAGTTGGTGGAAGAGGCAAAGCTGGAGGAATTAAATTTCCAGAAAAACCTGGTGATGCATTTCAAAAAGCTAATGAACTATTAAACATGGAAATAAAAGGGGAACATGTTAAACAACTTCTGGTTGAAGAAAAAGCAAATATATTAAATGAATTTTTCATTTCAGTTTCTATTGATCGTAGTCAAAAATCTCCAGTTATAATAGCTAGTAAAGAAGGTGGAGTAGATATTGAAGATTTAGCAAGGATAAGTCCTGAAAAAATCATTAAATCTCATATTAATCCATTAAATGAATTTTTACCTTATCAAGCAAGGGAAATTGCTCGTAAAATGGGTGTAGAAACTAGTTTAATTCAACCTTTAGGAAATATAATTTTTAAATTATATACTTTATTTGATAAATATGATGCACAAATAGCCGAAATAAATCCATTAATTTTAACCGATGATGGTTTAATAGCTGCGGATTCAAAATTAGAAATTGAAGATGATTCTATTTTCCGTCATAAGGAATTAGTTCAGTTAATAAATTATAAACCAAAAGAATTTGCTTTTGTTAAATTAGATGGAGATATTGCAGTAATAGGTAATGGAGCAGGTCTTACATTAACTGGTATGGATATGATTAACCTTTATGGAGGAAAACCAGCTACATTTTTAGATATTGGAGGAGGTGCTTCTGAAAAAACTATTAAAAAAGCATTGGATATGGTTTTAAATTATCCTCCAGTCAAAGTTGTATTTTTAAATGTTCTTGGAGGTATTACTCGTGCTGATGATGTTGCAAAAGGAGTTATTTCTGCATTAAATACAACTAAACGAGATGTTCATATTGTTATTAGATTAACTGGAACAAATGAAGCTGAAGGTCAAGAAATTCTTAAAAGAGCAAATATTCCATTTGAAGTTTCAATGGAAGAAGCTGCTAAAAAAGCTGTTGAAATTTGCTCTAAAATTAATTAATATTTTTTAATATTGTTTCTTTTTTTTTATTTCTTTTTTTTATTTCTTTTTTTTTACTTTTTTTAGTTATTAAAATTAATTTTTATAGAATAACTTGAATTTAAATTTAAATTCATCATTTTTTTTGTTTTTTTTTTCTTTTTTTATAATTTTATTCTTTTAATCTTTTAAATGTGATGTTAACAATTTCATTTTGTTTCATTTTATTTTAAAAGTTTAAATAATAGATATAAAATTGATAAAAATATGAATTTATTATATGGATACTTTTTAAATTTAAAACAAGAAAGAAAAATTAATAAAATAAGAAAATTAATTCTTAAAACAGGAATAAAGTGAAATATAAGAATATCTAAAATATAGAATTAAACATAGATAAAAAAATAGATAAAAAAATAGATAAAAATAGATAGCAATATGAAGTAGAATATAAAGAGAATCTGAAGAAAATGTGCGAAAATATAGTAAGATATAGTAAAATATGAGATATGATTATGAATCAATAATTAAGAGATATAGATAAAAATAGAAAAGGAAAAATAAAATAAAATGAAAAATAAAATAATTATATAATATGTATAATATAAAAATTTAAAAATAGAAATTTTAATCGATCTTAAATTTTTTAGTATTTATTATTTTATTTAAATAATGGAATTTAATCTTAATTTAAGTAATTATTTTTTCAAGTCCACCGTCTTTTAGTGCTTTTTTAATTTCAAGAGATATTCTACGACCCATACTCATACCTGTGCCATATTTTAAGTAGGTATAAGATGAACCATTCATAAATGTGTTTGTTCCTCCATCAGTTCTTGCACTAATTTCAAAAACAATTACTTCTAAATCATCGTTTACAAGGGTTTGCATACAGAAAGGACCATTCATTCCTGGAGCTATTTGTTTAGCTGCGGATTTTACTAATTTATCTCCAATATCAAAGACTTGAGTAAGTAAAGACTCTCTCATAACTACTGGATGATTACCAGTAATAACATAAGAGGTGCTTATATCTAATTCAAGTTGATCTTTAGCGGGAATTCTAACAATGCCATCAATACTTGATTCATAACGACTATCCATTCCCATAAGTTCTACTTCATCATCTAATGCGGAGTAAAAGTAATGAATACAATAATTACAACCTGAAACATATTCTTCGATGTGTGCTTGAGCTACATCTTCGTCTTCTATCCAACCTCTTGCTTTCATTGATTCAATTTTTTTATTAAATTCTTCTGGTGTTGATGCAACGAAATAACCTCTTCCACCTCTTGCACCAGGGAATTTAACCATTACTGCTCTATCAATATCTTCTGGATTATCATATTTATATGGAATTCTGATTTTTCCACCTGTAAGCAACTTTCTTTCAAGATCTCTTTCAGCTTCCCATCTTAAAATGTCACGATTTCCAAACATAGGCACATTGAATTTATCTTCAACATTTTCTAATCCTGCGTAAGCTACAAAAGAACCGTGTGGAACTACGATTGCATTCATATTTCTTAATTTTTCTTGATTCTCTTCTGTTACAATGTCTTCAAATTTTTTAACCATTATGAACTCATCTGCAACTCCAAATCTTTTGTATGGAATTTCTCTACCTTCTTCACAAACAATAGCTGTTTTAAAACCTTCTTCTTTAGCTCCATTTAGGATATGTAATGATGTATGGCTACCAAGAGTAGCTATTGTAATGTTTTCTTTATCATATCCATCTAAAATGCTCAAAATTTCGTCTTTATTTACTTTGCCCATATATTAATCTCCTTTAATATTACTTATGATGTCTCAATAAATAGTTTATATTTTAATCATATTTTTTAATAAATTTTTTAATAATATAATCATGAATAATAAAATTTTATTAGTATGATTATTAAATTTTATTTTAATTTATTAAATTTTATTGATATTCTATATTTCTTTATAGTAATATATAAATGATTTTTATAATTTTAAAAAGTAAATTTTAAATAGTTTAATGAATAAAATTTATAATATTATATTTTAAAACATATTTATATTAATGGATATTATGAGTGATAAAAAATGGATAAAATTATGGAGGATAATGTTTTTGGAGTGTATGGTAGTAAATACTTAGTTGGTTTAATTTCAGATACACATGTCAGTGATAGGGCAAAAGAATTACCTGCAACTGTTTTTACAGCATTTAAAGATGTTGATTTTATTTTGCATGCTGGAGATATAATTTATAATGATGTACTCGAAAAACTTAAAAAAGTAACTCCAGAGGTAAAGGTGTTTGCAGTTCTGGGAAATATGGATAGTATATATGATTTGGATTTAGAAGAAAGTAAAGTTTTGACCATTGGTGGTGTTAAAATTGGTTTAAAACATGGACAAGTTCGTCCAAAAGGTGACATTAAACAACTTGAATCTATTGCACGAGAATTAGATGTGGATGTTCTTGTTTCTGGTCATACTCATAAGCCATTAATTGAAAAAGTTAATAATATTACTCTTGTTAATCCTGGAAGTCCTACTGTTCCACGGATAGATGATCCTACGGTAATGTTAATGAAAATAGAAGATGGAGAAGTAGATTTTGAGTTAGTAAAAATAGCTGAACTTACTTGTTCTTCAATCAATTTTGCAAATGAAAAAAAGAAAGAAGAAGATAATAAATCATTATTTTATCAATTTCCTGATTGAGAATTAATTGTTAATATATAATATTTTTTTTAATAAATTTTATTGGTGAAAATATGTTAGTTGGTTTAATTTCAGATACTCATGTTGGTGATGGGGTAAAAGAATTACCTGCAACGGTTTTAAATGTTTTTAAAGATGTTGAACTTATTTTGCATGCTGGAGATATAGTTTCTATGGATGTAATTAAAAAACTTGAAGAAATAGCTCCAACAGTTGCAGTTCAGGGAAATATGGATAGAGAATATGATCTTGATTTGCCAGAAAGTGAAGTTTTAAGTATTGATGGGATTAAAGTTGGTTTAAAACATGGAGAAGTTTATCCAAGTGGTGATACACAACAGTTAGAGTTTATTGCACGAGAATTAGATGTGGATGTTCTTGTTTCTGGTCATACTCATCAACCTTTAATTGAAAAAGCTAATAATATTACTCTTGTTAATCCTGGAAGTCCTACTGTTCCACGTTTAGCCGATCCTACTGTAATGTTAATGAAAGTAGAAGATGGAGAAATAGATTTTGAGTTATTAAAAATAGCTGAACCTACTTGTTCTTCAATTAAGTTTGCAAATGAGAAAAAGAAAGAAGAAGATAATAATCAACCATTATTTGGTGGTTAATTTAATAAATTTATTTAATTTTTCTATTTTATTTTTTAGCTTTATTTAATTTCTTTTTTTTTATTTTTAATCTTATTTTTACTCATTATTTTTATTTCAATTTTACTTATTATTTTTAATTTTACTTTAAATATATTATTTATTTTTGCTTCTTTTTTTAATTAAATTTTAAATTATGTAATTTTTTCTATTTTAAGTTCTATTTTTTGAGTTTATATTTTAATTAACTTTTTTTATTTACATTTATAATTAAATTGCAATTTCTGGTGAGGTAATGGGAAACAAGTGGCAAGTAAAAAAGAAAAATGATCCTTATTATAAACGAGCTAAAAGTGAGAATTATCGTTCAAGAGCATCATATAAACTTTCACAGATTAATAAAAAGTATAAAATTATTAAAACAAGTAATAAAGTCTTAGATTTAGGTGCTGCTCCTGGTGGTTGGTCGCAAATAGCTTTAGAAAAAGTTGATGAAGATGGTTTAGTTGTTGCTGTGGATTTAAATAAAATAAAACCTTTTGAAGAAGATAATTTTATTTTTATTCGAGGAGATTTTACAACAGATCAAACAAAGGAAAAAATCGTTAATGCTTTAGATATTAAAGCAGATACAATTATTTCTGATGCGGCACCTTCCACTACGGGGATTAAAAACCTTGATCATCTTCGTTCAATTGATTTGGCTGAAAATGTATTAGAAATATGTGATTTTGCTTTAAAAGAAAATGGAAATCTTTTAATAAAAGTGTTTCAAGGTGAAGAATATAAAAATTTACTTGATAAAATAAAAAAGAAGTTTAAATCATTAAAAACCAATAAACCACCATCTTCTAGAAATAGAAGTGATGAAATGTATGTTATTGGTTTAAAATTTAAAGGATAATTTATATAAAACAATAGACTCAATGCTTAATCAAATAAAAATCATTACTATGGGATAGAAATCATTACTATGGGATAAAAGTCATTATGATTAAATAAAATTTATCATAGTTTATTTATTTCTTCTGAAGCTACTGATAATTGATTTTGTGCGATTTTTATTCTATTATCTATCTCTGTAGATGGTTTATTTGATGATAATCCACTGTCTACATCGTCAATAGCTATTTGTGCATTTCTAAGTTCTAATTCTGCATTACTATAAAGAGTTTTGTTTTCATAGTTAATATTTGCTGTTCCATTCATTTTTTTAGCCAATTCATTGTATTGTGAATTTAATTTTGCGAGAGTGTCATATTGAGAAGAGGATGAAACATCATGTGTGATTTCACTAGCTATTAATGTGATTCCTAAGTAAGCTACAATTATTATTGTGGCGATAATAAGTAAAATCCCTAAAATTGAGATTGTAGTTGATGCATTTCGAAATAGCCGTATTTTTGATTTTTTCATGGTATCTTTTTATTTTATTTTATTTTTAATTAATATTTTTTTAATTAATATTTTGATCTTTTAGCTAATTTTTCTATTTCTTTTAAATGATGTGCTTGTGTAAATTCATTTGCTGCTTCAGCTATTGTGACATGATGATCTTTTTTTAATTTATAAATTAAGTAATCAGTAGTGTTTATATCTATATAATTATCATCACTTTCAAGTTTTAGTTTGCTTAATTCATTAATTATATTTTGATACTCCTTTTCTTCTTTTTCTACTAATTCATCAATAGCTATTTCTTTTAAAGACGGATTTAATTGATATGATAATGCAACTATTCCATTAACTATTTTATCACTAATTTCAAATGTAGATTTTCTAATTTCATTCATTGAAAGTTCTACATGGTTTTTAGTATTTTTAGTTACTGGAATTTCATTTGAATTTCCAATAAGATTTAAATCATATTTATTTTCCCAGGAACCAATTTTATAAATTGCATAATTTCTATTACTAAATTTAATTTTATTTTTTTCACTCATAATATCATTAATAAATTGATTTATTATAGTTTTTAATATTACTTTTAGTATTTTTCAATATTATTATTTAAAGTACTACTTAATTTAAATTATTTAATTAACATTAACTTAAATTTATTAGACGATGTAATAATATTATTGTATTTATCTTATTTATTAATTTTTAATTTTTAATTTTTTTATTTTTTATTTTTATATTTTTTTTCTTTTTTATTTAAATGTATTAAATTTTTGTTTTATATCATTTTAATTATTATAACTTTAAATATTATAATTTAAATAAATTTTAATGAATTAAATAATTTTAGTAAAATAAATAAAAGCTATTTAGATAAAATAAATAGAGTTTATTTAGATAAAATAAATAGAAGTATTATAATGATTATTAATTTTAAAAATGGATAAAAATTCGAAATTGTATATTGAAGTTTAAAGGAACTTAATTATGGATGATAATAATCATAAACAGCAGTATTTGAAAATTGCTATGTGTCAAATGAATGTTGTAGATAATAAAGATGAAAACCTTAAGAAAGCAGAAGAAATGATTTTATATTCCTTAAAAGATGATCCAGATTTAATAGTTCTACCAGAAATGTTTAATTGTCCTTATGATAATTTAAAATTTATAGAATATGCTGAAAATAGAAATAATAGTTGCACATTAAATTTTATATCTAAAATAGCTAAAAAACATAAAATTTATATTGTAGCAGGTTCTATTCCTGAATTTGATAATGGTAAAATTTATAATTCCAGTTTCGTCTTTGATTTTAATGGAAAAATTATAGCTTGCCATAGAAAAATCCATCTTTTTGATATTGATGTTAAAAATGGAGTTTATTTCAAAGAATCAGATACATTAAGTGCTGGAAATGAAATCACTGTTGTAAAAACAGAATTTGGAAAGATTGGAATAGCTATTTGTTATGATGTGCGTTTTCCTGAACTTTCACGGCTAATGGTAGATAAAGGTGCGAATATTTTAATATTTCCTGGAGCTTTTAATTTAAACACTGGTCCAGTTCATTGGGAACTTCTCTTTAAGTCTAGAGCTTTGGATAATCAAGTTTTCACTCTTGGAGTTGCTCCAGCATTAAATAATGAAAATGATTATAAGTCCTATGGTCATTCAATTATTTGTAGTCCTTGGGGTAATGTTTTAATTCAAGGAGATTACAATGAAGAATTATTAATATATAAAATAGATTTAACTGAAATTAAAAGAATTAGGGAAGAATTACCATTGTTAAAACATAGAAGAGAAGATATTTATTCTATTTGTAAAAAATAATAATTAAAAATAAGTAATAATACTTAATAATACTTAATAATACTTAATAATATTTGATAATATTTGATAATGCTTAATAATATTTGATAATATTTAAAAATAGTTAAAATTTGGAAAAATTAAATATTATTAAATAATTAAATAAAAATATGTTATTTTAAGTCATATAATCTATTTATTTTTCATAATTTTTTCAATTTTTTTAATAGCTTTGTTGGCGGCTTTTTTGAAATCTTTTACGTCTTGTTCATCAGTTAAAAACTTTTTAGCATTTCTTCTGATTTTTTTTATGGCAACTATTGCTTCGTCATTTTCCATATCTCCTAAAGAATGAACACCAGCTAACATAACTCCCCAATCTGGTTCTTTTGTTATTAATTCTGCAATTTTATCTATATATTCTGTTGCTTTTAATTCTCCAAGAGATCTAATCGCGATTTTTCTAACACCCCAGTCTTCATCTTCTAAACTATTTGAAAAGTATTCAATTGCTTTTTTACTTCCAGTTCCTTTTAATGCAAATGACGCAAATCTTTTTTCATCACCTTCACTGTTATTTACTTTATCTATTAATTTATCAACAGCTATTTCTCCCATTTGTCCTAAAATTTCAGCCGCTTTATGTTTTACAATAGTATTTTCATCACAAAGAGCAACAATTAACGGATCCACTATATTATCATTATTAATATGTTCTAAACTCTCCACTGCTATTTTTCTAACTTCAACATCTTCATCATTTAATTTCATTATTGCTTCTTCAACGGAAAACTTTTCTGCCATATTATCACTTTATTTTTTAATAATTATCTTTAGTTTTATAATTATTTTTAGTTTAATAAAATATTATTTTTAGTTTAATACTTTATTTTTGAAGTATTATTTATAATTTTTTTTATATTGAATTAATTAGTTATATTAATTTAAATTATTTTTTTTTAAAATTATATTTTTTTAATTTTTTTAAATATTATATTTTTCTATTTTTTTTTTAATTTTTTTTTAATTTTTTTTTTAAAAATATTTATATGCTATAAATGACTATAATACTATAATAATGATACTATAAAAATATTATTAGATTATATTTTGCTATTTATTTGTATTTAATTTAATTTTAGATTATTTTTTTATTTAACTTTTTTTTAATTAATTAAAATGTTAAAAAATTGTTAAAAATTGTTAAAATGATTTTAAGTGGTGATTTCATGAGAGTAATTAAAGATATTATTGGAAAAGAAGTTTTAAGTAAAAATGCAGAGGTTTTAGGTAAGGTTCATGATGTTGAAATAGATGAAAGAGATTTTACTATCATTACTTTTATTTTAAAAAAACCAGGTTTTAGTGTTACTAAAGAAGAAATTATTGTTTCTTTTAGTGCTGTAAAAACAATTGGAGATAAAATTTTATTAGATGACTAATTAATCTTGCTATTTTAATACATTTAATATTTTTATTAAAATTATTTTTTTATAATTTTTAAAATTTTTAATTTTTTTTTTTTTTATAATGTATAAGAATATAAAAATATGAATATGATTACTAAAGAATATTTACTTAAGCTTTTAAAAGAGAATAATGCTATAAAATTTGGAGATTTTACTTTATCTTCTGGAAAAAAAAGTAATTATTATGTTGATATGAAAAAAGCAATAACTGAACCAATTATCCTTAAATCAATAGCTATTTTAATCAATGAAAAAATTAAAGAAGATAAAATTAATAAAATAGCTGGTCCAGCACTTGGTGCAGTTCCAATAGCTACTGCTGTTGCTCTTGAGAGTGATATTCCACTTTTAATGATTAGAAAAGAAAAAAAAGGTTATGGAACATCTAAATTAATTGAAGGTGAGTTAATTGAAGGGGATTTTGTTTGTATCGTTGAAGATGTTACAACTACGGGTGGATCTCTTTTAAAAGCGATTAATGCAATTAATGATAATGGTGGAATTGTTAAAAAAGTTTTTTCTGTTGTTGATAGGGATGAAGGAGCTATTGAAACCTTTAAAGATGATGGTATTATATTAGAACCTTTACTCAATGTTTCTGATTTTTTTGATTAATCTTTTTTATATATGGGGTGTAAAAATAGCTAAAATTGACTTAAAAAAAGAATATAAAGAGTTATATTCTCCAAAAAAAGATAAAATATCATTTATCGAAGTTCCAAAATTTAAATATCTGTCAATTGAAGGTAAGGGTAATCCAAATACCTCAATAGATTATCAAAATTCAATAAATGCTTTAATGCCAGTTTCTTTTAAAACAAAATTCCTAATGAAAAAAGAATATTCATCAGATTATGTTGTGATGCCATTAGAAGGACTTTGGTGGGCAGATAATATTGAAGATTTTAGAAGTAACAATAAAGATGTCTGGAAATGGAAATCAATGATTATGCAACCTGATTTTGTAGAAAAAGAGCATATAAATCAAGCTATTGATGAGGTGCTTTCAAAAAAAGATATTTCTCCAGATATTATTTCATCTATTGAAAAAATAAAATTTGAGGATTTTAAAGAGGGCTTATCTGCACAAATATTACATGTTGGTTCTTATAGTGATGAGAAATCAACAATTAATAAACTCCATGAGAATATTTTAGACAATGGCTATGAATTCAATGGATTACATCATGAAATATATTTGAGTGATGTTCGTAGAACAAAACCAGAAAAACTAAGAACTATAATTCGTCAACCAATAATTAAAAACTAAATATTTGCTATTTCATGTTTATATGTTATTTTATTCTTAGAATTTTTATTCTTTGAGGTTTTATTATTAGACGTTTTTTTTATTTTTATTTTTTTTATATTTTTTATAATTATAGCTATTTTTTAATTATTCTTTTAAATGTTTTACTAAATGACCTAATTCATTTATAACAATTGATAATCCTAATTTTACTGCATTTGGAGAACCAGGTAATGCAAATATCAGTGTTTTATCATATATTCCTGCTGTTGCACGAGATAAAATAGCTGTTGTTCCTAATTCTTTATAAGTTTCCATTCTAAATATTTCTCCAAATCCTGTTAACTCTTTTTCAAAAATGCTTTGAATAGTTTCAACTGTAATGTCTCTTGAACCTAATCCCGTTCCACCGGTGGTAAATATCACATCAACATCATTTTTCATATTATTAATTGAGTTTAATAGCTCTTTTTTATCATCTGGAATTAATGAATAGTTATTTATTTCATACTTTTTTTCAAGCTCATTTATTAAATATTGTCCAGAAAGATCTTCTTTTTTTCCAATATCTTGATTTTTTGATTTACTATCACTAAGAGTAATAATTCCACATTTTATTTTGATTGCTGAATGTTTTTTATGTTCTTCGGTAGTTTTACTTTTCATTTTATCCTCGTTTAATTGTATTTATTTTATTTTATTTTTTCTTGTATTAATTTTTTTTGTATACTATTTATTATTTTTTATTATTTAATAAATAAATTTATTTGATATAAAATTAGAAGATTATAATAATTTTGATATTAAAAATCATTTTTATATTTTATATTTTATATTTCTTATTTTGGCATATTTATAAATTGTATAATATATAAATAGTAATATAAATAATATATTTTTTACTAATTTTTTTTACATTTTATTTTAGTTTATTTTAGTTTATTTTAGTTTATTTTAGTTTATTTTAGTTTATTTTAGTTTATTTTAGTTTATTTTAGTTTATTTTAGTTTATTTTAGTTTATTTTAGTTTATTTT
>JAISIT010000027.1 GCA_031261915.1 Candidatus Methanoflexus mossambicus | reverse complement strand
TTATTATAATGTTTTTACTTATATTTGCTTCAAATTTTATGCATTGTTTTTTAAATACATCAGAAGATATTTTAAACAGATCAGAAGATATTTTAAACACCTCATATCATATTTTAAATTGCATTGATTATTTTTTAGTTGAACTAAACCAATAAATCTGTAACTTAAAAAAAATAAATAAAAATAATGATTAACAAAATATAATACATTATTATAAAAATTGCTTAATTTAAGAAAAAACAAGGATATTTCAATAATTTTAATATTATAAAAATTTAAATAATTATATTTTAATATATTGTTTTAAAATATAGGTATTTTAACAATGTTTTATTAAAATTTTAAGGATTTTAAGACTTTAACATTTTTTGTATGTAATATATTTATATTTGTAAAAATATAAATAATTTATGGAAAATTAAAGTAATCATAGAAGATTTTTATCTATATGTTGAGTTTTTTCATGTCTATGTTAATATTTTGCATTTATTAGTAATATTAATTTGTTAATTAGTATTATTTTTTATTTTTTGAAAAAAGGGTATCTTCTAAAGAGTTTGAGAAAAAGTATTAATGCTTGTTTAATAACCTTGTTCTCTGTAATTGTCTAAAGTTATTAAGTTTCTTATTGTTAAATCTATTAACATTTGATTTGTGACTATTCTATAATTGTTTCCAAGATAATATTTGAAACCTCGGGGTTTTAAATTTCCGTTCACATGTTCATTTATGGGAAATCGTCCTTTAGTCATTTTCCTACCCGTTTTACTGGCACTTTTACTTGCCATTTTATATTTTCTGGGGCTTGTCTTATCAATGATGGTTTTTTTTGTTTCATCTTTTTTAAGGCAAAGTTCAGCTTGTTTACATTGGGAACAGTCATCACATTCATGAATATATTCATTTGTTATGCAATTTTCTTTTTTAGATTCTTTCACTTCGGTTAAATGTAAAATTTTACCTTCAGGACATTTAAAACCATCATTGACTCGTGTGAAATCCTTTTTAGTGAATTTGTCTGTTGATTTTGTTTCGTTATTATTATCTTCATTTATTTTAATTTTCCTGTTATGATCTTTGGCTTGTTTTATTGAAGTGATATAGGCATTAAAACCTTCTTCTTCTAAAATTTTCAAATTTTTCTCTGTGAAATAACCAGAATCCATTATTAATATAGCTTTAGATAGTAAATTTTTAATTTCCTTATAATTTCGTCTGTAACCATATTTTTCAACAAGTTCTAAAAGTATTATGAAATTTTCTCTTAAATCTTGAATAACTTCATATAAACAATCTTGATCATTAGGTTTGTTAACAAATAAACCACCGAGAATAAGATTTTTTTCACTTATCATCAACTGTAAATTAAAACAATAATCAAAATTACCTTTTTTAGTTTTCATCATAACAGCTTGTGGAAAATTAAAACTAATTTTATCTTTATCCGTATTTTTAAAAGCTTTTTCAAACTTAGATAATTTCTTAGCAACTTTTTTAGTAAACAAAAAAGGATTCTTAATCGCAATATCAAAATAATCTAAAATAACTTTATCAGTGTAATTTTCTTCAATACTTCTTAAAAAAGTAATATAAGACATATCAGACTGATTTCTTGTTCTTTTTAAAAGATCATTATTATAGAAGTATTTTAATGCTGTAAATTGTTCTCTTGTAATTTCATTAAATCTTGATGCATTTAACAATGCATTAGTTCCATCAATAAATATTCTAACAAATTTTAAAATACTAATATCATTAGCTTTAACTAATGTAGATAAAAATAATATTTTAAACATTTTATCATTATTAAAATCCTTTAAAAAATTAGTTAAAGTTGTTCCACAAGGACACACACCACGAGTGAAAATTTTAACAAAATCATGATGCTTACACATTTCTAAAATATTTTTCACAGAACCCACATTGAAAACTTGAGCAAAAAAGTGGATACTTAACAAAAACAAAACAGGATAACGAGAACCCCCTGAATCCAAATTAATTCTCTCATCAACCTCATCAGTGATATCTTTCATAATCGGCGAAAATAAAAAATCAACCCAAAAAAGAAAAGACTTAGAATCTTTCCCTCCAATTTCTTTAACCTCATTAACAATAGTTTCCTTATTAAAACCAGAAATATCTTTTAACATAGAAATTAAAACCTCCCCAAAAAATAATTTATTAATTTTAAAAAAAATATTTTTAAAAAAAATATTTTTTTTTCTTTTTCACCACACAGTAATTAATAATTTTATCTATTTTTCTATAAATATATTTTTATTTAAATAAAAATATATGTTAAATATTTTTATCATAAAAAAGTTTCTATTAAGTTATAATAATTTATTTAAAGAGTATAACATAAGATAATCCCAATTAATATTACTTTATTAAAAATAATTATTAAAGTAATAATAATTTATTGTTAAAAAGGTTGAAACAAGTTAAAAGACTGTTAAAAAAAGAAATAATGGTATGATATTAATTTAATTTAATTAATTTTTTTAAATTGGATTTTTATGGATTTTTAAAAAATATAAATTATTTTTAAAAATTAATGATTTTTAGCAGAGTTATAGTTATTAAAAATAGCATATTTTAATTTAGAATTTTTAATTATTGGAGATTATTACTTGTTATTTAATGATGTTTTTATTATTTATGGTTTATAAATTATATTTTTTTAATTTTGATATTTTTTTTACTGAATAAATATTAATTAAAAATGTTTTAACATGATTTTTTATTTTTTATTTTTTTAGTTAAAAATAAGTATTTTATTAAAATAATAATAAATATAGTTTTTAATTAAGTATTATGTTCATTTGATAGTTTATATAATTATTGATAAATCTCAAATATTTTGATAAAAAATAGTATGAAAAACTTTTAGAAATAAATTTAATTTATTATTTAAATTATATTTTTAATTTAAAATTTATTAAATTATTAAAATAACTAATAATAAAATTTTATTAAAAAATATTAAAAAATATTATTTATTTAAAAAGTTATTTTAAATTATAAATAGATAAATTCCTAAAATTAAAAAAAAATATTTTTTTTAAATTTTTATCAAAATTTAATATTTAACAACTTTTTCAAAATGACTATAATGAAATATACTTTTAAAAAAAAAATTTATTATAAATCCAAATATATATGGAGTAAAAAAATGAAGAATAAAAAACTTTATTTA
>JAISIT010000273.1 GCA_031261915.1 Candidatus Methanoflexus mossambicus | reverse complement strand
TTATTATTATTTAAATTATTATTATTTAAATTATTATTATTTAAATTATTATTATTTAAATTATTATTATTAAAATTATTAAAAATTTAATTGTTAAACTTAAAACTATTAAAAATATTATTATTCATTTTATAATTGTGATTTGATGTCAAAAGAAGAAGATTTGTTAAGATTAATGAAATTAAGAGTTCTTCGAAGTTTTAGATGGCAAAAAGATATAATTGAACCATTATCTAATGAGTTTGATATAGAAAAAGAAGAATTTGAAAATATTCTTATGGGTCATTTAGATATGTCAAGTTTAGAAAATCTTCATGCTACTTTTGAATCAGCTCAACATAGTTTATTATTAGATAAATTAAATTATGATCTAAAATTAACATGGTTTCATGATGTTTTAGATATTATTTCTAAAGAAGAAAAAGATAAAATTAAATTAGACATTATTAAAGAGATAAATGATGGAAAAAAATATGATGCTGCTTTAATTAATGGTAAAAAAAGTTTAATTGAGTTATTAAAACAAAAATAATAAAACAAAGTGATTTAAGAGTAATTTAATTTATTAAAAGTTAAAGTAATTTAATTTATTAATGTATTATGTTTATAATATTCATTTAGTATTTTTCATTTAGTATTTTTCATTTATATTTTCTATTTATATTTTCATTTAATATTCATTTTTCATGGAATTTCAAAAATAGGTATTGAAATGTTAGATAAACTTAAAGGAATTATTAGAAAAAGTTCAATTCATGTTTGTTTGATAAATACAGGGGGTTGTAATGGTTGTGATGTTGAAATCGTTGCTCTTTTATCTCCAAGATATGATCTTGAGCAATATGGGATTTATTTCCATAACAATCCTCGTGAGGCAGATGTAATATTAGTTACTGGGGCTGTTACGCAACAATGGATTGATAAACTTAAAAGAGCTTATGATAAAGTTCCTGAACCTAAAATTGTTGCTTGTGTTGGAAATTGTCCTTTATCGGGGGATGTTTTTGCTCAAGAAGGTGGTAGAGTTTATGCTCCAGTTTCTGATTATATTCCTGTTGACGGCGAGATTTCAGGTTGCCCTCCACGTCCAAGTGAGATTTTAGAATCTATTTTGACTGTTGTTCCTGGAGCTATTCAAGCGAAAGGGAGGGGAAATTAAATGATTTTACCTATTGGGCCTATTCATCCAGGATTAAAAGAACCTTTAAGATTAAAACTTAAAACTGAAGGTGAAAAAGTTGTTGGTGCTGAAATTGAGTATGGTTATGTTCATAGAGGTATAGAAAAGATTATGGAAGGTAAACCATGGCAAAAATGTATTTATCTTGCTGAAAGGATCTGTGGGATATGTTCCTATGAGCATACACAGACATTTGCTGAGGTAATTGAAAAAATCTCTGATTTTAGAGCTCCACTTCGTGCACAATTTTTAAGAGTAATAACCAATGAGCTTGATAGAATTCAAAGTCATTATCTTGCTAATTCAACTTACTTTAAAGCAATGGAGCATGAAACTTTATTTATGTATATGTTATCTCAAAGAGAGCATGCAATGGATTCAATTGAGCTATTAACAGGTAATAGAGTTAATATGGGTTGGAATATTGTTGGTGGAGTTAGAATGGATGCCAATGAGCAGCATTTTGATAAAATCTTAGAAAAATTAGATTTAATTGAAGAAAATCATCAAAGATATGTGGAGATTTTTGAAAATGGACCATTTGCAGCTGGACTTAGGTCTAAAAATGTTGGAGTGATGACTAAAGATGAAGCGATTAAAGGAAGAGCTGTTGGTCCTATTGGAAGAGCATCTGGTTTAAAACATGATTTAAGAGAAATTCATCATACATATAAAGATCATTTTGATTTTAAACCTATTTGGAGAAAAGAAGGAGATAATTTTGCAAGAACAATGAATAGATTCAATGAAATTCCCCAATCCCTTGATCTTGTTCGTCAAGCTATTTATAACATGCCTGATGGTCCTGTTAGAGGAAAAGTAGATATTGGAAAAGGTTATGGTGAATGGAGAAATGAAGCTCCAAGAGGAGAAGTCACATACATGGCGGAAATTAATGGAAATCATATTAATAGTATTTCTATTAGAACTCCAAGCATTATGAACATTGATTCTTGTGCAAGATACATGTTAAAGAATGTTGCAACTGTTGCAGATGCAATAACTACTTACGCATCTTCAGATCCATGTATTGCATGCACAGAACGAGCTATTGTAATTGAAGATTTGAATAATAGCAATAATGGTGATAATAATATTCATAATTCTTTTAATAATGATTTAAATTCTAATATTAACTAATATTTTGATTATAATTCTAATAATATCAATGTTTTTAATTATATTACTAATAATATCAATATTTTTAATTATATTACTAATAATGTTAATAATATCAATAATAATTTTAATGATAATAAATACAAATAATAAACATAATATTATATGGTCATTTAATTTAGAGATTAAATAATAAATCATGGTGTAAAATGTCTTCTGTACTCTGGTATTTATATGAATTTGCAAGAAAAGCATGGGTTGAGGGCTTTTTTAATGCAAAAACAAAATTGGATGTCATTGAAAAACCTGACAGATTCAGAGATTTCCCTGAAGTTGTTAAAGAAAATTGTATTGGTTGTGGAGCATGCACTTTAGCTTGTCCTTCTCCTCGGGCAATTAAACTAATTAGGGATGAGGATAATCACTTTAATGAAATTAATGATGTAAATGGTAATGAAGTTGATGATGTAAATGGTAATGGAATTAATAATGGAATTGATGGTCTAGATGATAATGAAATTGATAATATAAATGATAGTGGAATTGATAGTGAAGATAGGAAAACTAACACGAGTAATAAATCTAAAATTGATGATAAGAAAAATAAAAAATCTAATGAAGGATTTACTTATCCTGAAATTAATAATCGGGCATGTATTCGATGTGGATTTTGTGCAGAAGTATGTCCTTCTGAACCAAAAACTCTTTACTGTGGTGAAAATCATTTAATTAAAGAATCATTTAATATAATACCATCTAAGAGAAAATACATAATTGATGATTTTTTATGTATTAAATGTAAGGAATGTATTAATATATGTCCTGTAAATGCAATAGGTGAGAGGGATAAGAAATTTTATGTTGATGACGGGAAATGTATTGCTTGTGGGGATTGTTTAAAAGTTTGTCCAGTTAAAGGAGCAATGAAAGGAGTATTTTTAAGTAATCTTGAGGAACAAAAGAAAATTATTAATCTAACTGTTAATAAATTAGAATCTTTTATTGAATCAATGGAAGAAGATCTTTTTAATTTATCGGATGAAACAATTTTAAAGTTAGATTTGCCTTTATCTGAATTTTTTGATGAAATATTAGAAATACTTCCAGATAAAGAAATAGCTATGGAAATTGTTGAAAATGCTATAGATAGATTAAAAATTAATATAATTTTATGGAATTATGATAAATGCAATCAATGTAAGTTATGTGTTAATGAATGTCCAACAAAAGCAATTAAGATTGATGAAGACGCAAATAAAGTTTTTAGAGATCCTAAATATTGTTTAAGATGTAGTATTTGTTACCAAACTTGTCCATTTGGTGTTGTTAAATATTTCATTGCTAAATTTTACTTAGACATAGATAATAATGGAAATAAAATCATTAAAATCACTGTTAAATCTTCACAATTAACTGGAGCTAGATTATAATGGAATCTAATGAGAAAAATACTAATAATTTATCTCAAACAACTGGAGTTTGTATTAAACCAATTAGAGATGTGGATGTTGAATATGAAATTAATAATGAACATTGTGACGTGTGTCCTAAGTATTGTATAGATTCTTGTCCAGTTAAAGCAGTTTCTCTTGATTTAAATGGAAATATACATATTAACGCAAGATGTATAGGTTGTTCTCTTTGTAGAGAAGCTTGTCCCTATGATTCCATAAAAATGGATGTGAAATTAAGTGATCCTATTCGTGAAAATGTTCCAAATATTAATTCTAAACTTTGTAGGGCATGTGGAGCATGTGTAATGGCATGTAAAAGAGGAGCTATTCATTTATCCTCTTCTGGTGGAGATAATGTTCATAGTGTCATTGATGAAGATAAATGTATTCGTTGTGGCTTTTGTTTTAGGGCTTGCCCAACTGATGCAATAAAATATGGTGAAATACTTCCCAAAACAGTTTCTGGTGGAAAAGCTATTTTAATAAATCAGAAGAAATGTATTGGTTGTATGACATGCACAAGGGTTTGTCCATCTAAAGGAGCTATTGAAATCGGAAATGTAGGAAAATTGCCTTTTATAAATCCTTCATATTGTGCACGGTGTGAAGAATGTATGAATATTTGTCCAACAACGGCTATTAGATATTCTTCTCGTAAAAAAGCGTATAAAGATTATGGAAAACTTAAATCAATTGAAATAGCTTCTGGTCTTATTGAAAATTATACTAATACTCTTTCAAGAGATATTTCAAGAATAGATTCGATTTTATCTAAAATTGCAAGGAATATATCCAAAGAAAATACAGAAGAAGAGTTTGAAATCAATGTTTCTGGTGAAATTAAATCTAATTTAGATTCTATTTTATCCACAAATGTTTCTACATTTGAAATGTCTAATGTAATTGATTATTTTCCACCAATTCGACATATTAAAGTATTTGAAGAAAAGTGTATTTCTTGTGGTGAATGTTTAAATATTTGTCCAACTGAAGCTATTGGGCTTGTTGGTCCTTCTCCAATTAGTATTAATGAAAATTGTGTTTATTGTGGGCAATGTGTAAGTGTATGTCCAACTGAAGCTATTAAATTAAAAGAAGAGTTCTTTAAATCAGAAGGTAATGAAATTTATCTTCAAAGAAGAGATATTAATGGACTTCGCAATGGAAAATGTCAAATTAATAATGAAATTTGTCAATCCTGTGGAGTTTGTAAAAATAGCTGCCCAGTTGATGCTTTAACTATGGAAAATGATGAATTATCAGTAGATAATGAAAAATGCATCTCTTGCAGAGAATGTGAATCAATTTGTCCAGTAAATGCTATTAAAATTTGTATTAATACAATTTAATTTAGTATTTTATTATTTATTCATTGTTATTTTATTGTTTTGGTATTTTATTATTTTTTTATTATTTTTTTATTATTTTTTTATTATTTTTTTATTATTTTTTTATTATTTTTTTATTATTTTTTTATTATTTTTTTATTATTTT
>JAISIT010000271.1 GCA_031261915.1 Candidatus Methanoflexus mossambicus | reverse complement strand
AGTTTATCTGTGTATAGTTCTTTTTCTGCTTGTTCTGCTTTTTCTCTTTGTTGTGCTGCCCAGTAAGCAAGTTCTTCGTAGGGATCTTCGAATGTTTTTAGTGCTATTTGGTCTGCTTCGTTTATTATGGGGTTCATTTTTTTTACCTCTTGGAATTCTTTTTTTAATTCGTTTTTATTGAAGTATATTAGTATTTGATGTAGTTTATTATTTATATTGATTTTTTCATATTTTAGAAAGTTTTCTATGCTGATTACTATGGTTTCTTTAAGTCCCATGTATTTGCATTTGCTATTTGTTCGGCTTGATATATTAAAGTTTTGGTTGTAGTTTTTGTCTTTGCAAAAGTCAAAGTTTATAAAGCTTATTAAAAAGTGGGTATTTACGTTTTTATATCCTTCTTTGTCTACTGAGAGTGAGAATAGTTTGTCTAAGTATCCTTGTGATCTTATGTTGAAGTAGTAGTTGTTTTGTTGTTGCATTTCGATTATAAATTTACGGTTGTAGCCGTCTTTTGCAATGAAATCTACTTTTCTGATTTTTTCGTTTTGATGTTCTCGTGGTAGCATTTTATTGGTTATGATTTCATAGTTTATGGTTTTTTCAAAGCCATAATGGTTTAGTATTACGTCTGTTATGTATTTAGCTATTTTTCCATTGTCAGTTTCCATGACTTTTTTAAATATGAAGTCATTTCGGGGATTATAATTTTTAATTTCATTTAATTCTTTCATAAGACACAAACTCCATGTAAAATTAAGTTTATTATTCTACACTATATTTATGTGAAGAATAAAACTTTAATTTACTATTTTTTTAATTTACTATCTTTTTTCATAATTTCTTTATAATTTATTTATAATTTATTTATAATTTCTTTATAATTTCTTTATAATTTCTTTATAACTTTATATTTAAAATAAAAAAAATTTTATGATAGCTAATGTGTTATATTAACTATAAATTGAAATTTTGAAATCATAGTATTTAAAGCTTTATTAATTCTCATTAAACTTTTTCAAATGCCCTATAAAATTGAATCACCCCATTTTTTTTTAATCATCTTGTAAAATGCATCACTTTTGGAAAATTTTTAGATAAAACTAAAACATCAAATAATCATATTTTAAGGAAATCATACCATAAAAAACATTAATTAATCAAAAAAAAATGGAAAAAGTTATGTAATCAATAAACTACAGAAAAATTCTTAATAAAAACTAAAAGTAACTTAAATAAAAAAAAAGAAAAAAAGAAAAAAGGAAAAAAGCTACTAAAAATTAAAAAAAATTCCTTAATTTGACAGCATTGTAAAACTAATGTTTAATCCTTAAAAACAAAAAGATTTAAGTATATATTACTTTGTGTTTAATTTTTATATTAAATATCTGTTTTTAAATTAAAAAGATGAAAATACAATATAATTATAATAAAAATAAATATTATTAATTAAATAACATATAAAAATAAGAAAAAATAAGAAAAAATAAGAAGCGAACATAACTAATAAATATTTAAATTAATATTAATATTTTAAATTAATGTTTTAAGTATTAAATTAAGTTAAAATTATATATTATATCAAAAATGAAATTTATATCAAAAATTAGTTTTGTCCAAATCTTAAAATAATATAAATATTAACAATATGGATTTAAAATTCAAAAAACCAAAAAATTATTAAATATTTAATTTAAATTAACTTAAAGTATTCTAAATTAACTTAAAGTATTCTAAACTAATCTAAATAAACGATTGGTTTAACTAAATCTCTTGGTTTATCTTTCATCATTAAAAGAGCATCAACAATAGCTTCAAAACCATGGAATTTATGAGTGATTAATTTTGAAGGATCTACTCTTCCATATTTTACCATTTTTAATAATTGTTCAGCTCTACGTCTTCCACCTAAACATAAACTGCTTCTAATGGTTTTATCTGCAAGACCAAATGCAAATGCATCAACAGGTAGTGGAATGGTATCTCCTTTGGAAATCATGTTAATATTACTTATATTTCCACTTGGACGGGTAATATTCATTGCATCTATGAAGATATCATTGTTACCTCCAGCAATGATTGTTGCATCTACTCCTTTCATATCTGTGGCTTCTAAAATTTGTTGGATTGTGTCACCATCATGATAATCAATTATATCTGTAGCTCCATACTCTCTAGCCAATTCAGTACATATTGGTCTGCTTCCAACAGCAAATATTCTTCCAGCACCCATAATAGCTGCTCCTGCTACGGCCATTAAACCCACAGGACCAATTCCTAAAACAGCAACAGTATCTCCAGTTTCAATTTTTGCATTTTCTGCACCAGTAAAACCTGTTGTAACCATATCAGTAACCATTAATGCACTTTCAACTGACACATCTTCAGGATGATGAGCTAAATTTAAATCTGCTTGGCTAACATTGATTAATTCACAAAACACTCCCATTTTTGTGTTTGGATACTTTATACCAGTGAGCATATCTTGAACATACATATCATATCCATCATCAGCAGTAGCATTGATATGGCATCCAAGTTGTGCTGCTTCACAGTTCCAATCAGGAGTTGTACATGGAATAACTACTTTATCTCCAACTTTAAAATCTTTAACATCTTCTCCAGCTTCGACAATAACACCAATAGCTTCATGCCCTAAAACTAATTTACCTAAATCTTCAGTTATTGTATCTTCCCCAAAGAAAGCATGAATATCAGAAGTACATGGAGCAACTGCAGTAGGTCTAACTAAAACCTCATCAGAACCCATAGGTGGTTTTTCCACATATTTAACACCAAGTTCACCTTTATCATTTAAGCCAACAGCTTTTATTTTTTCTACCATTATATCACATCACTAAAATAGTTTATAATTTATTATATTGTATATACAATTAAAAATTATTTCATATACAAGTATATTCAATAATATAATATTCATCATGACTATTTAAATTTAAAAATAAACTCCAGAAAATTTTTTAAATCCCTGTTTGATATTAAACTTTATTTGGTTAAACAAAATATTATTTCAAAAAGTAATATCGTATAAATCATTAATTTTAGATAAATTTAAAAAAATTTAAAAAAAATTTAAAAAATTATAAAATACTAATGATTAATAATTAAAGATTTTTAATTTTAAAAAAATATAAAAAAACCAAAAAAAATAAATCAAGAATAATAACAAGATCTAATAAGAAATCAAAATATCATTTTAGGATAATTAAAATCTACTGGTGAAAAAATTTAAACCATAACAAATATTTAAATAATAATTTCAATTGAAGAGTATAAATAACTTTCTATTTAAATTTGCACACCAAAAGCAGTGACGAAACTTTAATTTACTAACATAGCGATATATGAATTATATATCTAAATACTTAGATATTAATTTGATTAAAATTAATTTTGGTAAATAATTAAAAGCAAAGGAGGACTTAAAAGTAAATTTATTAATTTACATGTCATAACCATGATTATGATGATTATAATAAGGTTAATAAGAGAAATAGATTAATTTTATATACTTATTACATTACTAAAGTTAGTTATTAAAATTACAAATTAATTTAAGTTTTAACTCGTTTATTTTTGTAAATATTAATAATAAATATTAATAATAAATTTAATAATAAATAGCTTATTAACTAAATAAAAGAATATTTGACTTTTTAATGTCAATTTTAGAATTAAATGTAAATTAGCTTATTTAGTAATAAGTTTTTTTAAAAATATGAATAAAAATTCCAAGTCAATGAAAAAATATCTGCTTTTCCTTTTAGATTTTTGGTTAAATTATTTAATAATTCCATTTCATTATATTTTGGAGCTATTTTTACAATTGTTTTATTTTCTTCAATTCTTAAGTTTTCAATATCATAGTTATTTAGTAGTTTATCCAAATTATTTTCATTTGTTTGATTATCTAAAATGTTTACTTCGTAATATTCAACATTTGTTCCATAAATAGCTATTGTTATTCTTAAAAAGATTATAAAAAATAATATAATATGAGGAATTAATATTTTAATTTTATCATTTTTATTAAATTTAATTTTATTATTTTTGTTGTTAATTTCATTAATTTCATTAATTCTATTAATTCTATTAATCCTATTAATCATATTAAGTTTATTTGTAAAATTTCTTTTATTATCTGATTTAATATGTATAATATGAGATATTTTATTTTTAATGTAATAAATAATTGTATCTATGTATTTTCCAGCAAAATAAATGAGTAAAACTCCATAAATAGCTATTAATGTTGGAATTGCAAAAATTCCTCCATCTATTAATCCTATAATAGCTAAAGTATATGAAAACATTAAAATAATTTTTGAAGGTGTTAATCTGTCTTTTAAGGATTTTAATGATAAAATAAACAGTGCAGGTATTATAATTACGATTAAATAAGCTATTTTTGGAACATAACTTAATAAACTTCCTCCAGTATGAATATTTCCAGATAATCCTATTTTAAAATAGCTAATAGCTCCTCCAAGAATTGATTTGAATACATGACTATGTAAAATACTTGTTGTAGTGTAATCATTGGCTAAAACACTAAGAATTGTAAATATATTTATTCCCAGATTTAATCTTAAGATTATTTCTAATATAACTCCGAATGCAGAACTTAAAAGAATTAAAACAATAGCTATTTTAAGATAAAAATTATTATTACTATTATCATTGTTTTTATTGACAATATTAATAGTATTATTGTTTGTATTATCCATATTGCTTTTATTGGCAATATTGTTTGTATTATTGTCTATATTAGTAATATTATCAGTTTTATTGTCTATATTAGTAATATTATCAGTTTTATTGTTCATATTAGTAATATTATCAGTTTTATTATTCATATTAGTAATATTATCAGTTTTATTGTTTGTATTATTGATAATATTTGGATTAACACTATTATTTTTCTTACTTGTTTTATTAGTTTTCTTATTTTTGATAAATAATCCAGTAATTATAAAATATAATCCAAAAATTCCAAAAAATAAAATATCTTTACCTTTACTTGATCCCATTAGTATTATATACGTAAATGGTCGTATAACAGCATCTAAAGTGTTGTTAAATAGTAAACAAATAGCCATAGCTATTAAAACTATTCCTACAAGTAAATATTTATTTATTTTCATTTAATTCTCAGTAAATCTATTATTTTTTATATCTTAGTAATAATTAATACTAATAATTTTATTAATTGAAGTTATATCATTAGTTATAATAATGATAAACAATAAATTTATTATTATTTGTTATGATATTTATTAAGTGTTGTGATATAATAGTTTATATAAATATCATATAATTTATATTATTTGATTGAAAATTTTATTTATTAAACATTTTTATGTAATATTTAATTATATTTGTGTAATAATTTACTATTTGTGTAATATTTGATATTATAATTTTGTAATAAAATTTATTAAAATGGTGTAAAAATTATTTTTCCAATTGAATATTTTTTAGCATTAATAGCTATTGGAATAGCTGTTGGATTTTTATCAGGACTACTTGGAGTCGGAGGAGGTTTTATTCTTGTTCCACTTCAATATTTCTTATTCATGTCGTTAGGAGTATCACCAGATTTAGCTTTAAAGCTTGCTCTTGGAACATCCTTTGTAATAATTTGTCCAACAGCTTTTTTTACAACATATAATCATTATAAAACAAAAAAATTTAATTTAAAACCTGGTATTATTTTAGGCATTTTTGGAATAATTGGAAGCTTTATAGGATCTTTAATAGCTATTTATCTCCCGTATCATATATTAGAAACATTGTTAGGATTAACTTTTATTCTTTTAGCTATTAACATGTTTTATAGTTCATTTAAAAATGAAAAAACTATTAAATCTAATGATAATGTGAATGGTGTAGGTGGTAGTGCAGTTAGTAGTGTAAATGATAATGGAATTAGTAATGTAAATGATAATGGAATTAGTAATGGAATTGATAGTGTAAATGAGATGAATATAAATATTTTTCAAATTGGTCTTTTAGGTTTAGTTATTGGGCTTTTTTCAGGGCTTTTTTCTTTAGGTGGTGGAGCATTCTTAATACCCACATTAACACTTTTAATTGGACTTTCAATGATTTCTGCCATAAGAATATCTTCTGTTTTTATTACTATTACTTCTATAGGTGGTATTTTATCATATTTAATTAATGGATTATTCGTGAAAACAATTGAATACTCTGTGGGATATATTAACTTAATTAATTTTATAGTAATAACTATTTTTGCTATTGGCTTAACTGCTCTTGGAACTAAAATGGCATATCGTGTTAATGATAGAGTTTTAAAAATACTATTTTCTATTTTTATTGTTTATATGGGATTAAAATTATTGGGATTTGATCCTTTTATTTTGATTTTTAACTCTTTTCTTGCTTTTTAATTTTTAATAAAAACATTTTATTTTTTAAAATTATAAATTTAAACTTATAAAAATAGAAAATTTTTATAAATAATAAAAACATTTTTATGTTTTTAAACTTATAAAAATAGAAAA
>JAISIT010000257.1 GCA_031261915.1 Candidatus Methanoflexus mossambicus | reverse complement strand
TATAATTGAATTCAACTCTTCAATATCTAAATTCTCCTCAATATTAAATTTCCTTCCAACAGACATAGATATATATGTATAAGTAATTAGTTATAAAAGTTACGGGATATACTATAATTCTTTTAAAGTTTTTTTTATAACTTTCAATTTTGCTCTGTCGTTTAATTTTTTTATAGTTTAATTTTTTTATTTTTCAGTTGGAAAAATTATGTAATTCTTTTTTATTAAGTTAATGATTTGATTCCACATAGTATTTATAATTGTTTAACCACCTTTGAAAACACAACTAAAAAAATTAAACAGTATCAATAGATGTTTTACGAATAGAAGATATATCTTCTGGATCAACTTGTAATTCAATAGCTGCAGTTCCATGACACGGTTTAGTATATGAAATAATAATCGTTCCTTTATTTGGACTCACACCAACAGGTATTGGAGGGATACCGATTAATCTTGCACCTAAAACTTTATCTCCAGGATTAACATATAAAACTTCTTCCGCATGTTCTTTTATAACTTTTGAACATTCCTTAAATGTAGTATTTTTCAACAAAACATCATAATCATCATTTTGCTGAAGATAAGTTTCTAAACAAAAAGACATGAAAAAACCCTCATATAATGGATAAACTAATAATAATAATAATAATAATAATAATAATAATAATAATAATAATAATAATAAATTAATGAAAATAAAATAAAATTAGTAAAAAATAAATTAGTAAAAAAAAATAGATTAATAAAAAAAACAAATTAATAAAAAAAACAAATTAATAACTAAATTAATCAACACCATATAACTCTTTAATTGTTTTATTAAACATTATTTTCAAAGGATTTGGGTTATGAAATGCTCTAGCAAGAACAATATGTGCATCAGTGCTTTCTTTTATAATATTTTCATAATTGTCCAATAATTGAGCATCTTTTTCAAAAATTAAAGCTATTGCTTCAGTTTGAAGAATATGATAAAATGTAACAAAAAATGATGCTGCTGCATCTTTATGGACAAATCCAAGAAGTAAATCATAAGATTTAGGTTTTAAATTATTTAAACACTCTTCAATGTCAATTTTAGTTTTAATGTAATGCTTTTCAGGATCAGAAATCTCAACTAACTTAGATGCTGCAGGATTAGCAGCTATTGTAACATCAAAACCTAAAGTTTTCAATTTATTTCCACAATAAATTGCCATTGGTGTTTGAGATGGAGATTCTGGACATCCTAATAAAATCAATGCTTTTTTCATTTTATCTCAAATAGTTAATAATAAAGTATCATTAATAAAAAATAATTACAATAAAAAAATATTAAAATAAATAAAGAAATAGAAATTAAAGAAAAAATAATTAATATTAATTTCCATATTAAATTAAGCTCGCTTAAAAGATATGGAATGAGCCCAAACCATTGCAGCTATGACTAAAAATGTTAACAACGCAGATCCATTAATTGTTCTATTAAAAATAAATAATCCAATTAATGCTTGAGCTATAAATGCAGTTAAAGAACCAATTAAAAGAACTTCCCGACCATAATATCTTCGATTATTATTCTCTCTTTTTTCTCTATAGATATATAATATTTTAAACCCTATAAAAATCGTTGCCAAAACAAAGAGGATTAAAACTAAAAATCCAAGAAATCCAAAGTCAAATCCATATCCTAAAATTCCTGGAAGCATATAATCAACAGTGTCCTTTTGTGTAATTAAATATCCAAAAAACAATGGGAATGGAAGACCAAAAAAAAGAATAAAACTAGCAGGAAGTGCAATATATCCTTCTGCAAATGCAGTTCCATCAGTTCCCCAAAATGAGGCATTTCCATTGTGACCAATCAATTGTAAATTCTCAAAAACCATTTTAATTGAAGAAATAGAATTTGATTCAATTCTTGAAATCCTTGCTAATGGTGAAAAAATTGTCATCTGCAGAACTTGAGATACTAGTTCAAGTAATCCAAAAAGAATAGCTCCCCCACATAAAAATAATAAAATTCTTTTAAAACTTAAAATAGTTTTTTCTCTGAAAGATTCATTTAATATGAAATATCCAATAAATAAACCAACAAGCCATAAAAGAAGAAAAGATCTATGCATTAAAGCACCAAAAAGAGTAATTGCTCCAATTAAAATCCAAACTATTCTATTTAATCCAAAAACATTAGATCCAGAGTTTTTCATTATTTTTAAAGATGCCAAAGCAACTATAGTGAAAAGAAGAACAACTGGTCCAAATGGGTGAGTAAGCTCACTCTGTCCAGAGGAAGTAAAAAGAGATAATAAATCAAGCCCAAAAAAAAAAGCAAAAAGCCCCATGGCAGCTAAAGCTACAAATGTTATGATACTTATAGTCATTGGAAGAAAATTAAGTACAAAAAAAACTAATGCAAAAACAATTGCACCAATTTCTAAGATAAACTGGAAGTGATTTTGAGCTATTAATGCCATAGAAACTCCTAAATATTATAAAAATAGATTAAATTAAAGAATAGAATAATTAATAATAGGATGATTAAAAATGGACTGACCGGGATTTGAACCCGGGGCCTCCGCCATGCCAAGGCGACGATCTACCATCTGAGCTACCAGCCCTCTATAAATTTTTATATTTTATATTTATTTGACTTATAGTTTAATATCATTATTATATATCAAAATTATCATTAATAATATTTGTGATAATAAAATAAATCTGAATTAAAATATTTTTTATATACTATAATTATAGATATATAAGTTATAAATTTCTTTTTTATATATTATAAATAATTTTTTATATAATTTTTATATATTATAACTCATATTAATTTAATATTAATTTTTTATATTTTCAAATACTAAACTACAATAATAAATTTAAAATTTATTATAAATAAAGTTTTTCATTTATTTGCAACTTTTATAACTAAAAAATCAAAAAATAAAAATAAATCTTGTATGAAAAATATAGTGTCATGGCAATGTCATCAACTTAAGAAAATTATATGAATTATTTTTATATTTATAAAATTTTTATAAATTTTAAACAGATAATTATTGTCTAAACTCTTATTATTTTTAATTTTCTTTATTAAAATAATATGGTTGTAATATTTTATTATTTAATTCTATTTATTTTTAAAATAAATATTAATATATTTTTTAATATTAAAATTAATAATTTAAATAACATTATAGATTAAATTAATAGTTTTTATTAAATTTAAAACAAATATTAATTGTAATTTTTAATCAAAAAAATAAATATTATTTTAAATTATCGTTAAGTTGACATTGGGGTGTCCCGTATTGTTGGTTCAGTTAAAATAAGATCAATTTGGGATTGAAATATTATTATTTGATTCATCAACCAATTTGTCTAATAGTTAAAATAAGATCAATTTGAGATTGAAATATATATTTCCTTGCTAATGAAGATGATAATAACATAGTTAAAATAAGATCAATTTTAGATTGAAATAAGGGCAATGTTAGAATCTATGGTAATAATAAGACAGTTTAAATAAGATCATTTTGAAATTGAAATTTGTCTGGGTCTACTGCTTCGGTGACTGTCCAGTAGGTTTAAATAAGATCATTTTGAAATTAAAATAATGGCACACATCAAGCATAAACTTATATAATGCTTGTTTAAATAAGATCATTTTGAAATTGAAATTTATTGTCTTTTTCAAGATATTTGAAATGTAATATTGTTTAAATAAGATCATTTTGAAATTGAAATTAAAACTCTGGTTCTAATTCATTAGTAGTATTTTGTGTTTAAATAAGATCATTTTGAAATTGAAATGAAAAAATGTGGGTTGTGTAAAGTTGTTGGCGCTTTTGTAAAAATAAACATTTGGGATTTGATGGAAGATAAATGTAAAAAAAGTGATGTTTTTAAATAGTTTTAACAGTGTAAAATCCAACAAATCCCAAATTATTTTTATATTATTTTTAACATATAAAATTTTTCATTTTAACAATAGAATGATAGGTTTTCGGCTCTGTCCAAAATTATGGTGAAACTTCATTTTTTTTCAACTTTGAATTTTCTTTCTATTTCTTTTTGTCCATCTGATTCTTCCTAATGTTATGGCTCTTTCGAGCCCTCTGTCGGTTCGATATTTTCTTTTTTGATTATTTGGCAATGATACTCCATTGTAACATTCTAATTAGTTGTTTGTGGTGGGGAAAAAGTCGTACTTCATGTAATTTATGGTTTTATCGAATATTTTCTTTAATCTCCCTATAAATGTGGCTACAACGGGTGGTAGGTTTTTTAAATTATTGTATAATGTATTGAATCTTATTTTAGCTTTTTTTATGTCTTTCTGTTTGAATATATTGGATATTCTTTCTTTATAATCTTCTAGTTCTTTTAGTTCTTTTTCATATTGTCTTTTTTCTTTTTTTAGTTTTCGGATTTTCTTTTTATTCTTTTTTTTAACATTGTTTGATTTTAATAATGGTAGTTTATCTTCTATTTCTTTTATTTTTTTGGTTCTTGATTTTATTTTTCTTGATAATTTGTTTATGGGTTTTATTAGTTTATCCATTAGATTTTGCATTATATGAAATATACATAGTTGGTGTGGAAAGTTTAATTGATCAAATAATGGTTGCATAGGATTTGTCTCCGTCGGAAACTATTCCTTTTACATTTTATCTATAAAATTTTTATACATGAATTCTTCTTTAAAATCTACAGTTAATTCATCTAAGGGCAGTATAACTTCATCAAATATTATATTAGTGTGAACATCCAATATCACAGATCTTGCTCTGAATTCTCCATTTACCGACGGGAATTGTTCATCAATAGCAAAAACACCACTTAAATCATCAAAATCATAGCTTAAAACCTCTTCACATTCTTTATTCAAATATTCTTCACCATCATAATCAAGAAAATTCAAAACTGATTGCCTACAAGGTTTAGCCCTAAATTTAAAATTTATACACTCTGATATTTTTTCCAAAGACATATACGAAATCTCATTCTGAATTATAGGCTCATATCTCACATCAATTTCATAATTACAACCTTTAGGAACAATATTCTCAATATTAGTTATTTTACTAAAACCACAATCCTTATTTGAACATTTATACTTCTGCAAATGTATCAAATAAGATTTATTCAACTTTCGCTTATGAAAACCATTCTTATTCAATTTTCCACCACAAACATCACATTTTAAACTATCACCCTCGGAATAAATAACAACAACATCTCTCTAAAACCCAATCTATCCAACCACGAATAAAAGAGAAAGAAACAGACGGATCAAGAGTCAAAACATCATTTTCTATTTTTACATTAGATTTAAATATATCTTCAACAGAAATAATACTGTGCGATTCTTTTTTGGTCATAATTAATAAATGACCACACAAACTTATTAACTTTTCTATTTTTTCAAACAAAAATTTTATACTCCATCACCATAATTTTGGACAGAGACATTAGAAAATTAATATTTCAATCCCCAAATGATCTTATTTTAACGACGATTAGCAGCACCAAAATTAACAGAAACAGCTGAATTTCAATCTCAAATTGATCTTATTTTAACTGTGTTTTTTGGATATGAAAAAGCATTAGATGAAAGATTTCAATCTCAAATTGATCTTATTTTAACACGATGAAGTATATGCCGTGTTTAATGATGTCTATTTCAATCTCAAATAAGAAGAAAAATATACCCAATATGTAATAATAATATTAGTTTGCAAATGCTCTTACCAAGAGTATATAAACTAAATAAAAAAAATTAAATATTGGGTATAAAAAATGGCAGAACTAAATAATAAAGATATAGAAATATTGCAAAAAATAGGATCAGAAAGAAACTGGACAAAATCAACATTCTATGTATACAAAGGAACTATAAGTTTATATGTTAAATTTAATAATTTAACTTTAGATGAACTACTAAAAGAAGCAGAATACGAAGAAGAACAAGGAATAAGATGGAAAAAAAGAAAGCTATTAAAAAGATTAGTAAATTTTAGAATGTATGTAATAAACAATTATCTAGGTAGCACAGCATTAGAGCATTTCAGCAGAGTAAAAGCAGTATACAAACATTACCTCATAGAAATACATCAGTTACCATATATAACTGATAAAAATATGAATAAAAACAAACCAATCACTTATAAAGATGTTCCCAGTAAAAACATAATAAAACAAGCTATAGAATTATCAAAACCAGACTTAACAGCAATAATACTATTCATGTCCAGCTCTGGTTGTGCGAAAGCAGAAACTCTAAACTTAACAATCTTTGATTTCATGAAAGCAACTAAAAATTACCATAATATTGATATTACTAATGAAAATATAACAAAAGAAAATATACAAATAGCAATAGAAACTTTAATAAAACAAAAAGACATAGTCCCCAGTTTTGAGATAAAACGACAGAAAACCAATAAATATTACTACACTTTCTGCAGTCCAGAAGCAACAACAGCAATACTAAACAGTTTAATACTTAGAAATTACTTAGACTTCAAAAGCAGATTATTTAAAGTCAGTGGAAGATATTTCACAGACAGATTCAGAGAATTGAACAATAAAATGAAATTAGGAAAAGCAGGAAAATATAATACATTCAGCAGTCACATGCTAAGAAAATATCATGCAAGTAACTTAATACGAGCTAACGGAAAAGGACACAGCTTAAGCGAACAGCAAGTAGATGCACTACAAGGAAGAGGAAAAGTAGAAAGCAGAGAATCATACTTATACGAAGATTACGAAAGCTTACGAGAAGAATACATAAAATGTCTCGACAATATCATAATATATGATGATAATAGCATAAATTTCAAAACAGAAAAATATCTTGAATTAGAAAAAGAATTAAGAAAAAGTGAAAAACTAATAGCCGATAAAGACTATGAAAATCAAAAAATACTGAATCGCTTGAATGATCAAGAATCAAAAATAGAAGAATTATTACAAATGAAAGAATTATTAAAAAATCAATGAAATATGACAATATAATATTTAATTAAATATAAAATTATGGAATATGATGATAAGAAGGGATTATAGATGATTAAAAAGTATAAAGAATATTTTAAAAAGATAAATTCATTGAAAAAAAGATTTAATTTAACTTCTATTGATTTTTACATAACAAAATATGATTGTAATAGATTTCATAATGATTTAGATAAAATTAGTGAAAAAATGAAAAAAGGAAATAAAATAAAATTAGAGATTTAATTAATTTTAACATTTAGAATACAATAAAATAATAGAGAAGTAAATACTTCTCTAAATATTATTTCTTATGTTTACAATATTTTGGACTCCATGAACCCATAATCTGACCTTTAGTTCCATTTTTAGTGGTTCTTTGTCTGATTCTATATGCTTTATGGGTAACTGGATTAATTATTTTTTCAGTTGCCATGTATTTATCACTGTCCTGTGCTTTTTATACAAGCACTGGTTGAAAAAATACTTAAACAACTTGTTTATTTAAATTCAGACATGAAAAACAAAATTATATAATGTGTTTTAAAACAAGTAAAATTATAATAGTTACATTTATATGCTATAATTAATAAATATAATTATAACAAGTTTCTATTATGTTTACTTGTTTTAGTCTGTTTTTTGTTGTTTAAGTTTCATGATATTATTTTGGACTTTACTATCATGAAATTTTTCAACAATATAAAACTTAAGTGCTTTTTTTATTAAACACAATATATTATTTATAGTTTTATACTTATAAAACTTTTTATTAGAATTAGTTTTTCATATTATTAATTTTCTTTTCTCCAGTTTTAACCAAAACCTTTATATACTACTTATGACATATATAAGTATAACAAAAGAAAAGATAAGAAATTAAGTTTTTAAATGAATTCTTTTGTTAAATCAAAAATGGAGGTGTTTAAAAATTAGTACTTATGAGTTTTTAAGTATCCTAATTAGTGCAATAAATATAATTATCGCAATAATCGCACTAAAAAGGAAATGAGAATAAAATAGAGAAGTGGAAACACTTCTCATATTCTTTTTTAAAACTCATAATTACATATATTTTTCATATTATATAAAATTAACTAACTTGGAGGAATGAAAATAATGAAAACAATAGATATATGCCTAATACTAATAATAATATTAAATATAATAAATATAATAATCACAGTGATAAAATGAGCAAAAGCACAGTAAAAGAAAGCATAACAGGAGTTCAAGTAACCCGAAGCACAAAAAAAGAATTAGAAGACTTAAAAGAACATGGTGATACTTTCAACCATGTTATTAAAAGACTATTAAAATTCTATAACGAAAATCAAGACAAAGAATAAGTATAATAATTGAAATTAATTTATTATTTAGAGTATTATTTTATTTTTTAATACTCTAAAACTTATCTTTTTTAAACCATAAAGAGATTAATTAATTGACTATGTTTTAATATTAAAGTTTTTAATATTTCCCATAAAAATCAATTAGTAAAATTTAAATAATATTAATTAATATATATCAAAAATATATATTATTATATGACAGTATTTTAGGAGAATATAATTATGAGCTCAACAAGACTTAAAGCAAATGGGAACTGGTTAGCTTGGGCAAGAAGAATGTCAGGATTTAAAACATCAGATATAGCTAAAAGAATGGGAGTGAATTCAAATAAAATTATCAAATGGGAAAAAACAGGAGATATAACAAGTTCTGAAATTAAAAAATTAGCTAAACATTATCATCGCCCACCAATGCTGTTTTATAATGTTAATAATCCTTCTAATGATTATAAAAATATTGCTGACTTTAGAACTATTGGAAGTGAAGAAAAAGAGGAATTATCCCCATCAATAATTAAAGAACTTCAAAATGCTGAAAACAAAAGAGAAAATTTAATAGTATTAGAAGACGAATCAGAAGACTACACAATACCAGAATTTAATACATTATTAAAAATAGAAAATAATACTATTGAAACAATTGCAGAACATATACGAAAAAAAATTGGTATGACAAATACTCAAGTTTTTAATTTAAAAAGTAGTGAAAAAGCTTTAGACTTTTGGATACATAAAATCGAAGAATTAGGAGTTTTGGTTTTCCAATTTTATGATATAGAACCTAAAGACCTCAGAGGATATGCGATATATAATAAAAAATTACCAATAATTGGGATTAATAAAAAAGAATTCCCAAATGGTAAAAAATTTACTTTATTTCATGAATTAGCACATATATTTATTCAAGATGAAAAAATCAGTATTAGCAATATAAATACATTTAATATTCATGATGAAAAAGAGATTCTTTGCAATAAAATCGCAGCTGAGATATTAGTTCCTACAAGATCACTTGAAATATACCTTAAAGATATAAATCCTGAGGATATATGGAAAGAGAATAATATAAAATATCTATCAAAACAATTTCATGTTAGCAAAGAAGTAATATTAAGAAGATTATTAACATTAAATAAAATTTCTAATAATATTTATAATTCTAAAAAAGATTATTGGGAAAAAGAATATTTAGCTCCACAACTTAAACAATCACAACCTAAACATTCAAAGAATAGAAAAGAAAAAAATAAAATACCTGTAGTGGATGAAAATAATAAGTATAATGCTAAAAAAGCTACAGAGATATTAAGAAAAAATGGAAATTTATATACTCAATTAGTATTAGATGCATATGACTCAAGAATAATAACGAATAATACTATGACTGATTACTTAGGCACAAAACTACAAGTCATTAATGAAATAAGAAAAAAAATAGCTAAGGAGAATCATATATTATGAAATATGTTATTGATACTTCAGCTATTTTGGCAGGATCCCAATATGAAGTCTATGAGAAGCAGTATTTCAATGAGCACTGGAAAAACTTTGACAAATTAATAGATGAAGGAATATTAATATCAACAAAATCTGTTTATATGGAATTAATAGCAAAAGATGATGACATGTCCGACTGGGCTAAAACAAAGATAAATATGTTTAAAGAAATAGATGACAAAGTTCTTGAATATGGTATTTTATATAGTGACTTTTACAAAAAATATAAATGGAGTAAAAAAAGAATATTTACAAACTTGATCATTAAGGAAAAAACAATTTTATGTCATGATTAAATAAAAATAATAAATATATAATAAAATAATAGGAATGTAAACCAATGAATGAAAATAATATTAAAATAACAGAAAGTTTATTATACCAAGGAAAAGAAGGAGCAGTTACAGCAGATTTTTTCATAGATGGAGAAAATCAAACCCTTTGGGCTACACAAAAAACAATGGGAATGATTTTTGGAGTTAATGTTCGAACTGTTAGTGAACATTTACAAAATATTTTTAAAAGTGGAGAATTAAATGAAAATTCAGTATTCCGGAATTTCCGGATAACTGCATCTAATTTGAAAACAAACCATACATGTTGCTTAAAATATTAATTCAAGCATAATAAGAGTTAAGTAAGGATTCCTTACTAAACTCTAAAATTGTTTTGTTTTTAATTTAAACTATTCTTCATTAGTTTTAACTGTAAGTACTGGTTTATTATCCTCTATTTTTAACTCCCAGAGTATAGTATCTCCTTTATCCCAGCCCATCATTTGAACAATAGCTATGGGTATGGTGCTAGTGAATGAATTTCTTCTTTGAGCTATTTTAGTTTTTCCTCTAAGATTCATATTATTATTTATGTTTTTTATATTATATATATGTATGTGTTGAAACACTGTAATAATACAATACATTTATAAATTATTATTCAATTCTATTTATTTTTTAATTCTTCGTAATGTTTTACTGTATTTTTAATTCTGTCTTTATACTCAAATATATCTGATACATTATTTAATTTTATATTATCTCCAATTTTTTTACCATTTTTTGTAGTTTCAAATTTATCAAATAATGAGATAGATAAATTTTTTGGATTATTAAACTTTAGTCTACAAATAGTATAATTTTTATTATCATCTAATAATATACCACAGTAAGTTTTACGGTCTTTTAATGTTACTCTATTAACATCAGTAATTTCACTTAGAATAGCTTGTATTATATTGAAACCTTGTAACTCTTCTTCAGTAGTTACTACCTCTGGAGTAGCTATTTCTTCGATGATTTCTTTTTCTGGATTTTGAATTGCAGTAGTTAATATTTTATCAACTTTATCATTAATCAATTCTTTAAATGTATTTTGTATTATCTTACGAAACATATCACGATTTTTCTCTGTTAATAGCCCATCAAATACTGGTTTTGCAATAACTTTAACTAAATCATCTGAAGGATTTGTTATTTCATTATTAATAACTTTTTTAATATCAGTTTCATATTTTAAAATATTTACTCTATTTAAAATAGTATCAATATCATATTTTTCTTTTGTAAATTTCTCTAATTCTTGTATTTCCTTATTATTTAAATTTGTTAAATCTATTTCTAAAAATGGTTTTTCATCCATTTTGCCTTTGTCTTTTGAATCTGTGAAAAAGTAATAGGTTATTCCGTTTGTTAATATTCCTATTTTGGCATGTGTTATATTATAGTATCGGTATAACTGAGAGATATGTTGAAGATCAAGATTTTGGGTTGCAGTTTTGCATTCAATTAATATTTCTGCAGAGTTATTATTCATAATAGCAATATCAATTTTTTCACCTTTTTTATTACCAATATCTGCTGTAAACTCTGCTTTAACTTCTCTTGGATCTGTAGTATCATATCCCATTAATCTAATTAATGGAAATATTAATGCTATTTTCGTTGTCTCTTCTGAATCAATATGCTCTAATTTTTTAGGAACATCTTTAATAAATTCTTTTATTTTATCTTCAAATGTCATAATTTTATTTTTATTTTATACCTATATATATGTATGTAATTTTACTCAGGAATAAACATTAGGTAAAAACTATTTTTTGAAGATAAAAAAAACTTGTTAAAAATATATGAAAAATAGTATAAATATGTTTAAAATTACTAAATATGATTTAGAGATAATAAAGTATAATGGATAATATTTAAACTGTTATTTGTATATTTTATTATTATTCAATTATTTTAAAAGATAATATATTATGAAAAATATTAGTTTTCAAATGCTCTTACCAATACTTTATATGTACAAATTTACAAAAAGTTAATTGGAGTAAAAAATACGGAAAATTAATCATGAAAGAAAACAAATTTATTAAATAATTAAGAAAAAGTATTAAATATATGAAAAACAATGATTAAATACAAAATGTTTATATATTAGAAAAAGAAATAATAAACTATCATTAAATTATAATATTGTAATTTAAGAACTGAGAAAGGCTCAAACGGTGTTCCAGCACCTAACCAATCTCCGTTCTAAGGTTACAAAAAACTAAATAATATCGCAAGATGTAAGCATGATTGCAACCAGTAACTTTTATGTTAGTATTCATATAAATACTTTACCTTTTTTAGTGGATAAAGTTTTAATGCTTTATTCAACCTTAGCGATAGCTATAACTACATTTAAAACAAAATTAAACAAAATAAACAACATTACTTTTTCTAATATGTTTTTTAAATTACTTTTATTTAACTATTTTTTCCATTATATTTTTTATTATGCTTACAATTTTATCATGTATTCTAAAAACATATATATGTATGTATTAAAACACAGAAAAATACAAAACATTTATATACTACTTTGAATAAATAATATAATTGTGTCCTAAACATGACCCTAAACTGTTAAATAAACTATTGAATGTTGAAAGTGTTCCAGCACTGAAAACATTTAAAAACCAAGGTGATAAGATGCAAGATGTAAGTAATTTAGCAAATGCTAAAATGAGAATACATGAACTAACCCTTAGAAATAAGGAGTTAGAAACTGAACTAAGCCTATACAAAACAGTAACCACGAAACTGTTCAATGGCTTAGAGGAAATATTAAATGATAATCGTGCTGGTGATTATCATACTGTTTCTTTAAACCCAGCAAGTAGTAGTGGTGGTCAAGTATGATTACCACTAATAAACATTTGAACTCTCACTTGGAGCATGAGGAGTTCATAGGTAACACTAATAGTAAAATGTTCCATCATGCGAACTGTTTCTATACTCGCATGATCAAGCCATCTAATCGTAGCACTGATATTACTAAGGAGTTTATTCCTTGTAGTCATTGCCAACCAGATTTATCACAGACTATTTTTAGCAGTGGACGGTGTCTATTATGAATATTTTATTTAAAATCATAATTGGCACTATTCAAATTGCTGTCAAAGCTATTGCTACCGTATTGAGTGCAGTGCAATCATATTTTGTTATTCCATGCGACAAAATGATAGAACTTATAAACGACGAGGAGGGTAAATAATGGCTCTTCTCGATTGGGGTGAAACCACTCCAGAACAAGCAAAAATGCTACTTGAAGCAGAGATTAGAGCAAGAACCTATGATCCTTCATATATGCGTGGTCGTCGTATTGCTTATAAGCAGAAAATATTGAAAAGATGCCATCCCACTGGGAACTATTACTATGTTGAGTCTGGTAAGAAGAAAATATACACTGCTAAACTTGCACCATATCTCAAACATAGTCTAAATATCCTTGGAAGATATTGTAATGTGGATTTGTCTTATGAAGTCACGGAGTTAGAATCCTACCATGAGGCATATATCGTGGAGGTATTTTAATGGCGATTTCATTGCTTGAAAAAATCAATAAGATTAAAGAAGCTATGTCCAAGATCAAATTCAAAAAATCTGGATATAACAAATTCAAAGGCTACAAGTATATGGAGTTGAAAGATTTCCAGCCACAATTAAATAACTGTTGCTTTAAACATGAAATTGCGTATAATTTTGATTTTGCTAATGGTCGTGCTTTAATATATGCTGTTAATTTAGAGAATAGGGATGAAATTCAGGAGATGGAAGCTCCATTTGTATTTGAAAGGGGGACAGATAAAAAGGGTAACCCTGATAATACTAAATGGATGCAGGATGTGGCTGCTGGAATGACTTATTTTAAACGGCAATTATTATTAAATTTTTTTGACATTATGGAAGATGATGTTGTGGATCATGATGAGAATAAAACTAGAAGGAATAATAATGGCAATAATAATGGTAATCCTGTTAAACCTGTTAATCCTGTTAAAGCAAGTAAACAAAGTAAACCTAAAAAATTTGTAGCTTTGGATACTATTATTAAAGAATTAGAAGCTAATGATGAGAATGTTAATAAATTTAACATTCTCTTAAGAGCTAAAGAAAAAGGATTAAATGATGAGATAATTGCAAGAATAGAGAATACATTACTTGAACGAGGCATAGAATGATAGATAAAGATTTTAATGAATTTAAAAAAACATTAGCTAAAGATTGTATTGTGGAAAATATCTATGATACTAATCTTAAAATATTTTCACATGAACAAACTCTTTTAGATAAAAAAATGAAGTTAGAGGAATGTAAAAAGACTAAAGAAAATAAGTTGAAAGAAGTTACAAATGAAACTGATTTTAAAAGTAAAGGTATTACAAATCAACAAGGTAGAGATGCATATCTTGCTCCGATTAGTAAACGATTTGATGAGGAAATCTTTAAGTTAAAAAAAGAAATCAATAAATTAGAATTAAAGATTGATAAAATCAAGAAAATAAACAAGATAAGGGAATCTATTTTCTCTAAGATTGAAACTTATGATGAGTTATCTTTAGATGATAATAAGATTGAACCTGTTCCATATATTGAACCTTTAGATTTAGGTGGTGATTGTTGTGAAAAATGAATTGAAATTTAAAAGAATATATGCTTTTGATGATTGTTTCATGTTAGGCAACAAAGCAATAGCTGAAGCATATAAAAGTGTTTCAGGTAAAGAATATTCGACTTATAGATTAGAACCAGAAGAGAAATTATGAGTATGGATGTTTCACCCTATTGGGTGGATGAAGAAGTACAATTATACACTGTAAATAACAATGGTCGTGAAAATATAGTCTCTAAAGTCGCATGGCATGATTATTATATCTGCACATGCGAAGATTACTATTTTCGTGGTCATGAGGGTTATGAGTGTAAACATATACGGTTAATTAAAGAATTGGAGAAAAAAGTATGATGGATAAAAGAAGAGGGAAACCCAATCCCTATAAAATAGCATGGAGAGAATTCAAAGGGAAAAAATGTAACATTGCTCGTAATGGTAGGATAATACATAAAAATGTTACTATTACTGAAGTTGATGTTGATAATCAAGTAGTTATGTTTAATCGTAACGGTTTTTCAGGCATGATTAAATTAGCTGGAGGAAATGAGTTAATTGAAGTGGAAACATAAACTGTTTCCATTTTTCCTTTATTTTTTTGGGGAATAATGTTATGGCAGGGAAATATACTGAAAAAATGAGTGCTAAAGTTCATCCAAGTGTTAAAGAGTGGTTTCAACAAAGTGATTATAATGCGAGGAATGCTTTAGAATATTTTGTTCGTGAGGTTTCTAAGGATAGTCGTAAGTTTGATCTTTTAAATCTTGAACAAGAGATATTGGATTTGAAATCTATTTTAATTGGTAAGGAAAAAATGGCTGAAGATTTAAGAAAGAGTTTAGGTATTAAAAAAGGTGATAGTGGTTTGGATGTTAAAGTTAATCGTGCTATTGTTAATTTTTTAGCTAAGTATGATGAGAAGAAGGATTATTATGTTAATTTGGAGGATTTTATTAAGAGTAATGATTTGTTGTTAGTGCAGTTGGCAAATCATGCAAAATTAGGTTGTGAAGAGTTTATTAAGTTATTGTTTGAACATTCTGAAGAGGTAAGACTTTGAGGTCGGACTTTTTCACGAAGGTATTTTGCAGTTGGTCGGACTGTCGGATAGGACAGTCGGACTTTTTCGTGGATAGATATTTTTTTTAGTAAGACTTTAAAGTCAGACTTTTTCACGAACGAGAATATACTTTGGTATTACTGTAATATATTACAATATTACTTTTTCGTTTATACATATTTTTTTAAGTTATACTTTGAAGTATTACCTCAAGAACTATACGGGGCTATAAAAGTTAAACTGTAAAATTTAACAGTTAAACTTTTGGGGGAATATACATTTTCAAAAGTTAAATTTCAAGGTTAAACTTTATATTTTGTTAATTTTACTTTTGGTTAGTTTAATCTGTGTTTTATAATTTTTTCTATTATTATTATTATTATTATTATTATTATTATTATTATTATTATTATTATTATTATTATTATTATTATTATTATTATTATTATTATTATTATTATTATTATTATTATT
>JAISIT010000239.1 GCA_031261915.1 Candidatus Methanoflexus mossambicus | reverse complement strand
AAATAATGGAGGAATTTTCTTAAATGTCATATATTCAAAAGAATGGCTTTCAAAACTAAAAGTTACTGATAATTACTTCAATAAATATTCTATAGATGAAATTAAAACATTAACTAAATGCTCTGGACTTGAAATTATTGATATTATTGAAATAGATAAAGAAAAAGCTTTTGGAATAATATCAAAGAAGAAATAGTATATTACAACAAAAAATAATAGAAATATTATGGTTATCTATTTTTATTATTTTAAAAATATTAAAAATCAATTTAGTGCTTTTAATTTTTGAATGAAAGATAATGTTAGTTAAAAGTAAAAAAATAATAGCAAATAGCTATTATACATAGAAATAATAAATAAAAATGTTTTATTTAAATAATTTAAAACATAAGTTATTTGACTTAAAGTTATTCTTCGTGATAAACTTTAAGTCTTTGGAGTTCTTTAACTAATCTGTCTTGTTTTTGTGAAACAATTTTTGAAGAGTCGTTTACTAATGCTTCTGTTGGGCAGGCATCAACACAATTTTGAGTATCTTCATTTATACAAAGATCACACTTATTTGCTTTGCCTTGAACCATGTCAATAGCTCCAATTGGACAAACATCCCTGCACATTCCACAACCAATACATTTGTCTTCATTAACTACAATAGCTCCACCAAGTTCTTCAATAGCTTGTTCTGGACAAATATTTAAACATGGGGCTTTATTTGGAGCACAATGCATACAAAAAAGAGGAATACTGTTATTTACATGTATAGCTGTTTTAGGACAGTTTCTTTCACATTTCATACAATCTATACATAATTCAGGGTTTAAAATTAATTCTCTAATAATAACACCTCTATTCTTTTTTATTTAATACTTTAGCAGTTCTAACACTACTTGTAATTAAATTAATAAAACTACCACTTTTATTTCTATTTTCTCCAGTTTTAACACCTGCAAGTTTATTTAAAAATGCATTTTGCTTTTCTTTTTTAATAATTTCAGGGTCAGCTATATAAATAGCTCTTTTTGAACATGCTTTAACACATCCTGGTCCATCCTCTGAAAGTTTACATAAATCACATTTGTTAGCAGATTTATTTTGAATTTCAACAGCTCCAAATGGACATACCATCACACAAAAGCCACAAGCAATACATTTTTCTTTATTTACTCCAGTTACATCCATTGCATCTGTAGGGCAGATTGTTTTACATGGGGCATCATCACAGTGTTGGCATACAATTGGATAATAATTTTCTCCAATGGAATGAATAGAAATCCTGCTTGATTCATATAAACCTTCACATGTATGAACACAATCAAGACATCCATCACATAAATCTGTGTCAACAGTTAATTTTTCCAAATTAAAACCTCCTAAGATAAATTTTTAAATTTTTATCATTGGATATTAGAATATTAAAATATTAAATTAATAATTTTAATTTAATTACTAATTAATATTAAATACCAAGTTCAATTGCTTGTTCATCAACATATTGTTGAATTTGTGCTTTTTGCTGGTCAGTTAAATGTTTAAATCTTTTTTGAACATTTAAAAAGTCTGTAACAGGGCGACGACTTTGTGGTTTATATGTTAGTTTAAATTCGCCATTTTCAATTTCATATAATGACCAAAATCCAGTTTCAACAGCTAATCTTCCAAGTTCAATTGTTTTTGATGGGTCATACCCCCAACCAGTTGTGCATGGTTGATTTAAATGAATATATGCTGGACCATCTATTTCTGATGCTTTTTTAACCTTTTTCATGAAGTCTTCAGGATAAGAAATTGAAGCAGTGGCAACATAAGGAATTCCATGGGCAGCCATAATTAGAGGCATATTTTTTTTAGGTTTATCCTCACCAAAACTGATTTCACCAGCAGGAGAAGTTGTAGTTGACGCACCAAAAGGTGTGGAACTACTTCTTTGTATTCCAGTATTCATATATGCTTCATTATCATAACAAAGATAAATCATGTTATGACCACGCTCCATAGCTCCAGATAATGATTGTAAACCAATATCAGTGGTTCCACCGTCACCACCAATAGCTATTATATTTATATCTTCTTTTCCTTGAGCTTTCATTGCTCTTTCAACACCAGATGCAACAGCTCCAGCATTTTCAAATGCAACATGAATCCAAGGAATTTCCCAGGCAGTTTCAGGATAAGGAGTACTTATAACTTCCAAACAACCTGTTGCAGAAATAGCTATTGTATTTCTTCCTAATGCTTTTAAAGCCAATCTAGCTCCAATTGTAGCTCCACAACCAGCACAACCACGATGTCCAGGTGCAAATAATTCTTCTTCAGGTAATTTCATTTTTAATCCTCCTTAAAGCATATCCTCTTTTAATCCAATCCATGTAATGTCTTGAACAGGATTTTTTGTTTTTTCAACTATTTCATCCATATCTTTTGGAGTTATATCTCTTCCTCCAAGTCCTACAATAAAATCATAAGCTTCAATATCTAATTTTGCTAAAATATCATTGTATAAAGCGCCACCAACACCAAGGGAAATGTTTTTATCAATTACTCCCACTCTTTTAACTCCAGAGAGTGCTTCTTTAATAGCTTCAACTGGGAAAGGCCTATATGCTCTAATTTTAAGCATACCTATTTTTTCTCCTTTCTCACGATACATATCCACTACTGAACGAATTGTAGTGCAAATAGAACCCATAGCAATTATTACATATTCTGCGTCTTCACATTTATGAGCTTCAATTAAACCATATTCACGACCAAAAATTTCTCCAAATTCACTTCCAACATCTTCTATGACTTTTAAAGAATTGTCAAGGGCTTGATCTATTTCATAACGTGCTTCCATATAATAATTTGGATCTGCAAGTGTTCCAATAGATTTTGGTTGCTCTGGATCTAAAAATGAGTATTTTGGGATGTATGGAGGTAAAAACTTATCTACTAATTCTCCATCTGGTATTTCTGTTGGTTCTACTGTGTGAGTTAAATAAAAACCATCAAGACAAACCATAGTTGGAAGTAAAACATCTTCATTTTCAGCTATTTTAAATGCTTGAATTGTAGTATCAAGAGATTCTTGTGCATTTTCACAGTATAACTGTATCCATCCAGAATCTCTTTGAGCTATTGAATCTTGTTGATCATTCCAAATATTAATTGGAGAAGAAATAGCTCTGTTTGCATCTGCCATAACTATTGGAACTCTCATTCCCGCAGCTGCAAATAATATTTCATGCATTAACATTAATCCTTGGGAAGATGTTGCAGTAAATACTCTAACTCCTGCTCCTGATGCTCCAATTGAAGCACTTATTGCGCTATGTTCTGATTCTACACGAATATATTCTGCATCTAAATCTCCATCAGCAACATACTGGGCTAAATACTCAGAAATAGTTGTTTGGGGAGTTATAGGATAAACAGGAACTACTTGTGGTTTTGATAATTTGACTGCTTCAGCAACAGCTTGATTTGAAGTAATAACTTTTTTAATTGCCATTTAATCACCTTAACTATTCTCTTACCATTTCAATTGCTTTAACTGGACATTCTTCAGCACAAATTCCACATCCTTTACAGTAATCATAGTCTATATCATGCTCTTTGTTGACTACACCTTCAGGACAAAACATTATACAGTTATCACAATCATTACATTTTTCTTTATCTAAAATGGGTTTAAATGTTCTCCAACTACCAGTTTTATTTCTACGAGTGCTTCCTGGCTCGGATACTACTCCTCCATTAAATGCCACCTAATCACCTATTGTCAAATTAATAAAAAATAAATTTAAATATAAATAAAAATCTAAAGTATAAATTAATTTTAAATTATAAGCTATTTAAAATCATGAAATTTAATTATAATCCATTAAAATCATGAAATTTAATTATAATCTATTTAAATTATGAGCTATTTTTATTCGTTATTTTAAAGTATAATATAATTTTAAATTATAAAATTAAATACTATCATAAGCTATTTTCGCTGCTTTAGCATTATTTTCTGCCATTTTTCCTGAAAAAGTATTGTTAATAACATCAATAATAGAATCAATACTTACTTGACCACTTTTTTTAGCAAATGAACCTAACATTACAGTATTAACAATATTAACTCCAAGATTTTCTAATGCAATTCCAGTTGCATCAATTAAATAAGAGTTTTCTTTGGAAGCTAATTCGGGTTTTACAGAATTAATAATTACATCGCCACCATCTTTTAATCCAGAATAAACATCTACAACATCTAATAATCCGTCATCTAAAACCATTACAAAGTCTGGATTATATACTTGGTATCTGGTTTCTATTTCATTTTCATCAATTCTTGCAAATGCCATAACAGGTGCACCTCTTCTTTCAACACCAAAGAATGGAAATGCTTGGGAATATTTTCCATCTTTAAATGCTGCTTTAGCAAGAATTTCTGCAGCTGTAACAGCTCCTTGTCCTCCACGACCATGGAATCGAACTTCTATCATTTAAATTTTCCTCCATAAATGAATAAATACAAAACAAACATTAAAAATTAATCATTATAAATCTAAAAATAACTGAAATTAAAATAATTAAAATAATTAAAATAATTAAAATAATTAAAATAATTAAAATAATTAAAATAATTTAAAATTAACTATTTGAAATTAGAATAATTTAAATTAAAATTCTATTTTCATAGGATAATTATCTAAATTTAAAATATTTATTTAACACTATAAAAATATTTATTTAAAAAATAATTATATTTAAAAAATAATTAATATTATGATATAAAAAGAATAATATAAATTTGATAATATAAATAAATTTATTAAAATTGTTAAAAATTAAACTTGATTTATCATGATTAATAATTATAATGTTATATTTATATATATATTATAGTATAAAAACTTATTTGTTTTATTGTCTGTTTTATTATTTAATTATAATAGTATTATTAAAATTAGTATTAAAATTAGTATTAAAATTAGTATTAATATTATTACTAATGTTATTAGAAGTATTAATACTGTTAAAATTATTAAAATCATTAAAAGTATAGATAAAAAATAAAAATAGATAAAAAAAATAGATAAAAAATAAAAATAGATAAAAGGTAAAAATATGAACATAATCATAGTTACAGGAGAATTAGCATATCCACTTATTGAAAAAATAGCTGAAAAATCAAAGGAAAATGTTTGGGTTCATATTGCAAAAACACAAATAGCTGCATTTTTAACTCCAAATAAAGTGATAAAAGAGATAAATACTTTAAAAAAAGAAAATCCAGAATTAATAGCTGGCACTGATATGATACTTGTTCCAGGATTAATGAAAAAAGACACAAGCGAAATAACTAAAACACTAAATATTCCTTGCTTTAAAGGACCAAAAGACGGATCAGATATTGAAGTTGTATTGGATTTAATAGATAAAATTGAATTATCTGAAACGAAACCAGCAGATAAACTTATTGAAGAAGAAAAATTAAAAAAAGCGATTGAATTTATTGACAATTTTGAAAAAGATAGTGAAAAAATCAATGAACTCTTAAAAAAACCAAACAATATTAAAATTAAAGACCTTCCAGTGGGAGAAGATTTTCCAATGAGGGTTTTAGCAGAAATAGCTAATGCACCATTACTTTCAAAAGAAGAATTACTTTCCAAATGCCAATATTTTATAGATAATGGAGCAGACATGATAGATATCGGAATGGTTGCAGGAGAAGATTATAGTCATAAAATCCCAGAATTAATAAATGATTTAAGAGAAATAATTGGAAATCGACCATTAAGTATTGATACCTTAAATGAAAATGAAATTAAAATAGCAATAGAAAATGATATTGATTTAGTTTTAAGTTTAGACCTTGGAAATTACAAAAATTTACTTACCATACTTAAAGAAAAAGATATTCCAGTAGTATTACTTCCAACAGACTTTAAAAATAATATTATTCCAAAAACAATTGATGAAAGAATAATAGCTATTGAAAAACTTATAAATAGAATAAAATATACTTATACTCCAAGTGTTGGAGAAAAAAATAGTGATAATAATAACAATAGTAATAATAAAGAACTTAGATTCTTTGCAGATTTAATATTAGATCCAGTTAACAGTAAAAGTATTGTTGATTCAATAATATCTTTTAAAAAATTTAAAGAAAGGAACCCATATCCAACATTTTTTGGTGTAGGGAATGTATCAGAGCTATTAGATGCAGATTCTCCTGGAGTTAATGCATTAATCAGTGGAATAGCTATGGAACTTGGTGCAAGTGTTTTATTTACTCCTGATGAAAGTGGTAAATCTTGGAATAGTGTTTATGAATTAAGTATTGCTTCAAAAATGATGTTTTTAGCAAAGAATCGTGGTTCAATAGCTAAAGATTTAGGAATAAATTTAATACAGTTTAAAGACCAGAAAAAATTACAATTTTCCAATAAATCAACAATTAATGAAGATAATGAATTAAGTAATATTGATTATAAGGATATTAATGAAGAAACTGAGAATATTCCAATATATTCAGCAGAAGAAGATCCTAAATTTAAAATGGATCCTAAAGGAAGTTTTAAAATTAATGTTATTCATGGAACACGATATGATAAAAGTAAAATAGTTGTTACCCATTATAAAAAAGGAAAAGCTACTGCAAAAATTGAAGGTATTGAAGCAAAAAAGATTTACAATGAAATTTTAAAAAAAGAACTTATCACACGATATGAACATGTTGCATATTTGGGAAGTGAACTTCAAAAGGCAGAAATAGCTATGATAACAAGCAAAGAATATATACAAGACTTTGAACTATTTAAAAAACCTTTAATTTTAGATTAAATTTTATTTTTTTATTTTTAATATTATTGATTTTAATAATTTTAATATTATTTTTAATATTATTGATTTTAATAATTTCAATTTTGATAATTTTAATTTCATTTTTAATTAAATATTTGGTAAGTTATGAATTATTCTCCAATTGAATCTAAAACTGCTTTAAATAGAGTTAAAAGAAATATGCCTTATAAATGGGATTTAAATATTTATCGTGGTTGTAATAATAGATGTGCATATTGTTATGCTCTTTATTCTCATAAATACTTAAAAAGTAAAGATTTTTATGGAGATATTTATGTAAAATCTAATATTGTTGAATTGTTAGAAAAACAAATGAAAAAATCATCTTGGATGAGAGAAGTAATAGCTATTGGGACTGTAACTGATTCATATCAAGCTATTGAAAAAGAATTAAAGATGATGCCTGAAATTCTTAAAATATTTATTAAATATAAAAATCCAGCTATTATAAGCACAAAATCAGATTTAATTCTTCGAGATATTGAATATATTAAACAACTATCGGAGATTACTTATTTGAATGTTGCAAGTTCAATTATAAGTTTTGATAAAGATATTTCCCATATATTAGAACCTAATGCAAGTTATCCTCAAAAAAGGATTGAAATGCTTAATAAAATAAAAAAAGAAACAAATGCTTCAGTTGGACTTCATATAATGCCAATTATCCCATTTATTACTGATAACTATGATGATTTAAATCAAGTCTTTAAAAATGCTAAAAAGTTCAATGTTGATTATATTTTGCCAAATATCTTAAATCTATATGGACATACAAAGGTTTTCTTTTTTAAGTTTCTAAAAAATAATTTTAATGATAAATATGATGAAATTAAAGCTATTTTCAATAATTCAAAGTTAAAAAAGGAATATACTCAAAATATTTATAAAATTATATTTGATTTAAGTAAAAAATATGAAATAGATCTTAGTTATAAAAATATTATGGATAAAAAATTAAAAGAATTCAATTTAATTGATAATTATAAACAAACAACTCTTTTTGATTGATTATCTTGTTTTATATGATTAATACTGTATTTTTTGTCATCAAAAATTAAAAATCTAAAAATAAGAATAGATAAAACTAAAAGAATAGAATAACTAAGACAATTTTTAACACTAAGCATTAACATGAGTTTTAAAAACAAAAAATATATAACTATTGAAATATATATTATTGGATAAATAATATTATTAATAAATACAATAAATGGGGTTTTTCATGCGAAAGTTACCTAAGGGGATTCCAACATTTCAAGAGATGATTGAAGACGATTATTTATATGTGGATAAAACAGAAATTGTTTATAAACTAATTCAAAATGATAAGTTGAATTTTTTATCTCGTCCTCGCCGTTTTGGGAAGTCATTACTCTTAAGTACTATTAAAGAATTATTTGAAGGAAATAAAGAGCTATTTAAAGGACTTTATATTTTTGATAAATGGGACTGGAATAAAACTTATCCTGTGATAAATTTTGAATTAACTAATCCTGAAGAAGGATTATCATTAACTGACGGCTTAAATGATATTCTTGATGAATTATCAGATCAATTTAAAGTTACCATTACTAGAAGAACACTACAAAAAAGATTTTCTCAATTAATTAAAAAAATAAGTTTATCTTATGGTGAAAAAGTTGTTATTTTAATTGATGAATATGATAGTCCTATTGTTAGTAATTTAGAAAATCCAGAATTAGTTGAATCTTATCAAAAAACATTAAACACATTTTATAAAGCAATCAAAGAAAGTGATGAATATATTAAGTTTGTTCTTGTGACAGGAATATCTAAGTTTTCTAAAGTATCTGCATTTTCTGCTTTAAATCATTTAACTGATATTACATTGTCTGAAAAGTATTCTTGTATTTGTGGATATACTCAAGAAGAATTAGAACTTAATTTTAAGGAGTATATTGATGATTTAGCTATTTCCAATGGTTTATCTAATGAAGAAGTATTAGAGAAAATTAAGCAGTGGTATGATGGTTATAGTTGGGATGGTGAGAATAATTTGTATAATCCTTACTCAACATTGTTATTATTTGATGAGAAGGTATTTTCTCCTCATTGGTTTGAAACTGGAACACCTAAATTTTTAATTGATATTATAAAACATATTAAAGATATTAAACCAGTTTTAGAACCTACAAATGCATATAAAGATGATTTAGATGGATTTGACCCCTTAAATATTGAAGATGCCACCTTACTTTTCCAAGCAGGATATTTAACAATAAAAGAAATAGATAAAACCCAAGGAGAATATGAATACACCTTAGATTTACCTAACTATGAAGTTGAAAAAGCATTAATGAAAAACTTAGTTAAAATCTATACACAAATACCAATTGGAGACTTAATTGAATCCAAAAAGAAATTCTGGAACCAATTAACAAGTGGGGATTGTGTTGGATTAAAAGAAACAATAATGGACTATTTAATTCCTATAGGTAATAAGCAGCGAGGACAAAACGAAAATTATTATCATGCCCTTATTTTTAAATGGTTAACATCATCTTTAGGATTTGAAGGATACAGCAACACTCCTACATATATTGGAGAAATGGATATTGTTCTAGATAAAACAGACCCAATAATCATTATAGAATTCAAACAAAGTAAAACATCATCTATAGAATACCTGATTAATGAAGCATTCGACCAGATGAATGAAAAACAATATGAAAAACGTTATAATGGTAAGAATATAATAAAAATGGCTCTTGTGTTTAAAAATGAAGAAATCGGATGCAAAATAGAGAAAAACTACTAAAGTGATTCTATTATCGATGTTATATTGACATAACAATGTTTTCTTTTTATATATTTTCTTTTTATATATTTTCTTTTTATATACAAATGCTTTCTTTTTTTTAAATTTTTAAAAAATAATTTTTAATGAGAAATATGATGAAATTAAAGCTATTTTCAATAATTCAAAGTTAAAAAAAGAATATAATTAAAATATTTATAAAATTATATTTAATTTAAGTAAAAAATATGAAATAAATACTAGTTATAAAAATATTATTGATAAGAAATTAAAAGAATTCAATTTAATTGATCATTATAAACAAACAACTCTTTTTGATTAATTATATTTTATTAGTGTTTATATTGGATAGTGTTTATAGGTTATTAGTGTTTATATTGGAAAAATAAATATTAAATTAAAATACAAGAAAATATTTAAAAGTAATGTAAATATTTAAATGTAAGTTAAAAATAAAAATATGAGTAAATTTTAAAATGTAATGTGAATATTTAAATGTAAGTTAATAATAAAAATGTAAGGCAAATTATAAAGTGTATATTATATTAATCATATATAAATATTTATACTATTGAAATACAAAATATATTTAATTGTTATTAATATATTAATCATTATTATATATTGATCATTTTTATATATTAAATTATTTTAGAGTTATGTGAATTTATTGGAAATAGGAGAGTTTATGAAAAGAATACTAATAACTGGTGGGGCAGGATTTATTGGTTCAAATTTATGTAAGCGACTTTTAGATGAAAAAAATGAAGTAATCTGTTTAGATAATTATTTTACTGGATCTAAAGAGAATATTATTGATTTATTGGATAATCCTTATTTTGAACTTGTTCGTCATGATGTGACATTTCCATACTATGTTGAAGTTGATGAGATATACAATCTTGCCTGTCCAGCAAGTCCTGTTCATTATCAATATGATCCAATAAGCACAGTTAAAACCTCTGTTAGTGGAGCTATTAACATGCTTGGTTTGGCTAAAAGAGTTAATGCACAAATATTACAAGCAAGTACCAGTGAAGTGTATGGAGATCCAACTATTCACCCACAAAAAGAAAGCTATTGGGGTAATGTGAATTGTGTTGGTCCAAGATCTTGCTATGATGAAGGAAAAAGATGTGCTGAAACATTATTTATTGATTATCATATACAAAATAATGTAGATATTAAGATTATAAGAATTTTTAACACTTATGGTCCGAATATGTCACCAAATGACGGAAGAGTAGTTTCTAACTTTATAATTCAAGCATTAACAGATCAAAACATAACTATTCATGGAAATGGCAAACAAACAAGAAGTTTCCAATATATTGATGACTTGATTGAGGGAATGATAAGAATGATGAAAGCAGAAGATTTCATTGGACCTGTTAACATTGGAAATCCTAATGAATTTACAATTCTTGAATTAGCTCAAAAAGTTATAGAACTTACCAGATCAAATAGTGAGATTATTTTCACCGATGCTCAAATAGACGATCCAAAACAGCGCTGTCCAGATATTTCCCTTGCAAATGATAAGTTAAATGGTTGGAAACCTAAGGTTCAATTAGAAGAAGGTTTAAAAGAAACTATTAAATATTTTAAAACTAAATTAGAGTGAATTAAAGCAATTTTTAACTAATTTTATACAAACATTAATAATTAACTATTAATGTTATTAGTGTATAAAAAATAATAGTTTATATTATATTATATTATATGATATTATATTATAGTGATTAAATGGAAGAAAAATTTGAAGATAATAAATTTAAAGAAGAAAAATCTTATTTTAAGAGTTTTTTAGGATTATTAAGTTTTTCAACAATAATTCCAATCAATGTCCATACAACAATAAATGATATGGCTAAACTAACATGGTTATGGCCAATTATCAGTATCTTTACTGGAATAATTGGAGTAATTATTGCTTATTTGACTACAAATATCTTAAATTTCAATCCTATTCTCACAGCAGCTATTGTTTATGGATTTTTAATATGGATAAATGGTTTTAATCATTTAGATGGTTTAATGGATTTTGGTGATGCCATAATGGCTCATGGAACTCCAGAAAAAAAAATAGCCATTATGAAAGATTTAAATGTTGGAACAGGGGCAATAGCTTTATTTTTTATAATCTCTATGATTACGGTATTTTCAATTTATAATATATTATCTAATCCAATAATTAATCATTCATTTGGAATAATTTTTACAATTATAATTGGTGAAATGGGAGGAAAAATTGGACTTTTAACCACTTGTTTATCATCTAAATCTGCAAATGATGGATTAGGAAAACCATTTATTGAAAATATTAATCCAATTAAGTATTTATTGTCTTTAATTATTCCACTAATCGTTTCAGTAACAATTACTTATATTTTTGGATTTTCAATATATTTAGCTATTTTTGGAATCCTTGGAGGAATCCTTGCTGGAGGATTAGTATCCTATACTGCTAAAAAGCATTTTAAAATAGCTAACGGCGATGTTTTAGGAGCATCCAATGAAATAGGAAGAATGTTTTCATTTATATTTATTTTAATAGCTATTAATTTATTTTAGCTATTTGTATCATATTATTAATTTTAATTTTAATATTAATTTAAATATTATTTTTAATTTAAATATTAATTCTAATAATAATCCTAATAATAATTCTAATAATTTTATTTTTAATAATAATGATTTTAATAACTTTAATTATAATTTTAAGCCATATAATAAATCTAATAATAATAAATCTAATAATACTAATAATAGGTTTATTTAATTTTTATTTCATTGTGAAAATATGAAAATACAAGTTTTACGTCTTAGCCATAGATTTGATAGAGATACACGGATTACTACTCATGTTTGTTTAACCGCAAGGGCTTTTGGAGCAGAAAAAGTTTATTTTAGTGGAGATAAGGAAACAAGTATTATAGATTCAGTCGAAGATGTTGTTAAACGATGGGGTGGAGATTTTCAGATTGAATATACTAAAAATCATATAAAAATTATTAAAGAATGGAAAAACAAGGGTGGGGAAGTTATTCATTTAACTATGTATGGTGAACAAGCCAATGAAATAGTTAATGAAATTAAAAAATCTAATAAAGACAAATTAATTGTTGTTGGAGGATCTAAAGTTGAAATAGATGTTTATGAAAAAGCAGATTGGAATGTATCCATAACAACACAACCACATAGTGAAGTATCCTCTTTAGCTATTTTTCAACATCTTTTAACAGATGGAAATGAATTTAATCTTAAATTTGACGGAGCTAAATTACAAGTTTCTCCGATGGCTAAAGGAAAACGATTGAATGTTAAAAAATAATAGATATTGCTATTTGTATAGTTATATAATTTTAAGTATATTAATTTTAGAATGTAAAATAATAATTAAAAAGTAAGTTGAAATTTAAAAAGTAAGGTAAAATAAGAATGTAAAGTAATATGAATTAATCTGTATCTATAATTTAATATACGTAACTTAAAGATCATTATAAATTCTTGCTGTTGATTGTCTATGAGCCCAACATTGAATTGTGACTCCAATTGGAAGTCCTGCAGTGTGTGTATCGGATTTTAAAATTTTAACAGCTAAAGCAGTTGTTTTTCCACCAAGACCCATTGGTCCAATGTTTAATTTATTGATTTCTGTTAATAATTCTTTTTCAAGTTTTGCAAGGTGTAAATCTGGATTTTTTTCATTTAATGGATTTAAAATAGCTTTTTTACTTAATTTTAAAGCATAATCACTTGTTCCTCCAATTCCAACACCTACAACTATTGGAGGGCAAGGTTTTCCACCTGCTTTTTTAACTGTTTCCATTACAAACTCTTTAACACCAGCTATTCCTTCACCAGGAAGTGCCATTTTAAGGGCATTATTATTTTCAGAACCAAATCCTTTTGGTAATATCCTAAATTCAATATAATTTGTGTCGGTTAATTCTATATCTATTATAGGGACATGAACTCCAGTATTATCATTAGTATTTTCACGACTTATTGGATCTACAATATTTGGTCGAAGTGGAACATCTTTTGTTGCTTTTGCAACACCTTTTTTAATAGCTTCAACTAAAGAGAAATTATTTTCAAATTCCACCTTTCCAAGTTTTACAAAAATTATTGGTAAACCTGTATCTTGACATATTGGAACTTGATTCTCTTTAGCAAGAGCAATATTCTTCAAAATAGCTTCTAAATTTAAAATAGCAAATTCTTTAGACGTATTATTTGATTTTTTCTCATTTTCTAAAGCATTTTCAATAGCTATTTTCACATCATCTGGAAGTTCAATAACAGCGTTCTTATAAATTCCAGAAATTGTTTCTATAATTTCGTTTTCAGTAATCATTAATTTAATTTTGTTGTTTATTTAATAAATCTTTTTCTTTTTAAAATTTTATTTTCAAATTTTATTTTTAAATTTTATTTTTAAATTTTAAAATATTCATAGAATAAAAAAAATAGCAAATAATGAAAAAAATATAAAAAATTTAAGTATTTATTTATATAAAAAGAATCAAAATATAATCATAGTTATAAAATAATTATATTGTTATATTTTTATAATACTCGTTTTAAATATTAAAATAAAAGTGATAATATGAAAATTACAGGTATTAGTGGAAGTCCACGTCCAGAAAGTAGCACAAATGCTTTAATTAAAGCAGTTTTAGATTCAACAGATGGTGAAAGTCAAATTTTCAATATAAACGAATTAGACATTAAACCATGCCAATCTTGTTATTATTGTAAAGAAAATGGTGTTTGTAAATATCAAGACGACTATACAGACATTGTTAAAGCATTAGATGAAAGCGATGTTTTCGTTATAGGTTCACCAATCTATTTCAGCGAAGTAACAGCTCAATTAAAAACTTTCATAGATAGATTATATTCTGTTGTCAACAATCAGGGAATAAGCACTAAATTAGTTTTAATTTATGTTCAAGCAAATCCTGACGGTTCATTATACAAACCTTACATTGAAGCTCAATCCAATATGTTAAGCAACATTGGTTTTGAACTTGTTGATACAATTAATGCTTACGGCATTCCAGAATATGAAAATTTAATTGAAAACAAAGAATTTTTAGAAAAAGCTAAAGAAATTGGAAGTAAATTATAAATAGATATTTAATTATATCTATTTTTATTCTTTTGCATCTTCCAAAATCATGGTGATGAAGTATAAAATTTTTGTTTAAAAAAATAGAAAAATTAATAAGTTTGTGAGGTCATTTATTATTTATGACAAAAAAGAACCACAGAGTATTATTTCTATTGAAGATATATTTAAATCCAATGTAAAAATAGTGACTGTCCAAAACTTTGCTGAAAAAAAATAATCCTACAAAATACAAAAAAGTGATAAAAATTTAACAGATAAAAAAAAGAGATTTTCGAAAAACAAGCATTCTAAGAGATATTTCAAAATTTCCCAAAAAAATATTCAAAAATCAGCAAAGTATTTGACACTGCCAATATCATAAATAATAAATAATGAGTGATTGAAAAATGGTTTATGATTATATAATTGTTGGATCTGGCTTGTATGGATCTATTTTTGCTTATGAATTAAATAAAATTAGTAAAAAAGTTCTTGTTTTAGAAAAAAGATCCCATATTGGGGGTAATGTTTTTACTGAGAATGTTGAAGGAATTAATGTGCATAAATATGGAGCACATATATTTCATACTAATGATAAAGAAGTTTGGGATTATATTAATCAATTTGCAGATTTTAATAATTATATTCATAATGTAATTGCTATTTATAAAAGTGAATTATATAATTTACCATTTAATATGAATACTTTTCATGAAATGTGGGGAATTAAAACTCCACTTGATGCTAAAAAGATCATAAAATCTCAAAAATCAGATTTTAAATTAATTAATAAGAATCCTTCAAATTTAGAAGAACAAGCTATTAGTTTAGTAGGTAAAGATATTTATGAAAAATTAATTAAAGGATACACTGAAAAGCAATGGGGTAAAAAATGTAATGAATTGCCTGCTTTTATCATAAAAAGATTACCAGTTAGATTTACATATAACAATAACTATTTTAATGATTCATATCAAGGAATTCCTGTTGGGGGCTACACTCAAATTATAGAAAAAATGCTAAATGGCATTGATGTTAAATTAAACACGGATTTTTTTCAAAAACGAGAAAAATGGAAAAATGTTGCAGATAAATGTGTTTTTACAGGAATGATAGATCAATATTTTTCTTATTGTTACGGTGAATTAGAGTATAGATCTCTTAAGTTTGAAGAAGAAATTAAGAATATAAAAAATTATCAAGGAAATTCTGTAGTAAACTATACTGATTTTAATCCGAGTTATACAAGAATTATTGAACATAAACATTTTGAAAATTTAGAGAATAATGATAGCTTGGCTAAAACTGTAATCACTAAAGAATATCCTCAAAAATGGAAAAATGGGATGGATGCATATTATCCAATTAATGATGAAAAAAATTCAAAATTATTTGATAAATACAAAAAATTAGCTAATAAAGAGGAAAATGTTATTTTTGGTGGAAGATTAGCAGATTATAAATATTATGATATGTGGGAAGTTATAAAAAAAGCAGTGTCTAATGTTAAAGAAGAAATAAATAATTTGGTGCCGTAGGCAATAGAAATATTCGTATTTTTCATCAGGATCATGGTTATTTTGTATGAAGTCTTTTATGTCTTTGCCATATTCTATTACTCTGTGATTAATGGTGATTGGTGATAATGTGTGTGTTATGAAGTTTTTCATGACATATATTGTGTCGTGGTAGGTGTTTTTGGTTGCTATGTCTGCAGATACGAAGGATATGTCTTTTTGATAGTTTTTATAGGGTTTAATTTTTAATTGATCTAATACGAGTTTGAAAATTTTACCTGTAATTTTATTTCTTATTTTATCTACTTTAAAATTTATTTCTCCCAATAATGTGATAATTTTACGTTTAGATGTTTTTGCTCGCCCATATTCCATTTCATTTTTATTATGCAGATATTTTTCACCACAAAGACCATTTGTAACTATTTCAGAATATTTTTTGATAAATACATGTAATATTTCATTTTCTATACCCATATCACGAATTTTCCCAGCAACATTAACAACACTAACTTACACATCAATAGTAAAATTTATATTCATTGGAATTGATATTTCTAATATATGGAACACCTTTGTAATTTTTTTTATCACAATTAAAAAATGTGTTTCCACACACTATTTATAATTTTTTAACCAACCTTTGCAACACGACCAATTTTTAATCAAGAAAATAAATATTATTTTATATAAATTATCGTTAAGTTGACGACATTGGGGCAAACCCATAATAAATATGTTTGAATTGAAGCGTATAAATGAATACGAAGATTATCCTCATTATTATAATCTATAATGAGAGTAGGTTGCCATGACAGAATTTAAAGAAAAAGTTGAAGTTTATACCGTATTTCATGATGAAAAAAGTCTCAAAAAAACTAAATATTCTCCACATATCCCATTATTTGTTGGTTGTAATAATAAAGACAATCTTGGTTATTGTAGTGATGATACTGGAGATAATATTTCATATAAAAATAAAGATTATGCAGAGTTAACTGGTTTGTATTGGATATGGAAAAATTCTGATGCAGATATTATAGGTTTAACTCATTATAGGAGATATTTTGTGGATGAAAAGTCAGGATCACTTTTAAATAATGAAAATATTAATAATTATTTAAATAAATACGATTTAATCATTCCAAAACCTTTTATTTTCTTTAGAAATTTTTATAATTGGTATAAAATATGGGGTTATGACATTTTTTTGGATAATTATATAAAACCATCTATTGAGAAAAATTTTCCAGAATATATTGAAAGTTATGAAGAGGTTCTTAAAAATCATATACTTTATCCATGTAGTATGTTTATTGGAAGAAAAGATCTTATGGATAATTATTGTAATTGGTTGTTTACGATTTTATTTGATATTGAAGAAAAAGTTTTATCTTTAGGTTTTGTAGATGATTTTCATAATCACTATTGTGATAAAAGAATATTAGGATTTATTGGAGAATCTATTTTTAATGTTTGGATTCATCATAATATTCACAATAACAATTTAAAAATTAAAACTAATTATTCTCTTGTACTCTCTGGTCGTGAGAATTTAGCAGTTTTTATGAGTAAATATCATATTTTAAGAAAATTGTTTTATTTTGGATCTATACTTATTGAGGGTAATATTTTCTTTTTTATATGCTTAGTTAAATTATGCTTAGTTAAAATCAAATTATTGAAGTAATATTAATTTCATGGATAAATTAAGTGAATTAAATTTTAATTGATTTTAATGTATTTTTATTTATTTTGGAACTTGTGAGTTTCTGACAGAGATAAATCCTATGCAATCATAAATGATGAAATGAAATTACCACATCAATTATGCACATTTCACATAATGCAAAATCTAATGACAGAATTAATAAAACACATAAATAAATTATTAAGAAAAATAAAATCATCAAATCAAAAAATAGAAAAAATAAAAGACAAATTACCATTTTTCAAATCAAAAAATATTAAAAAAAAGAATAAAAAGAAAATACAAAAACTAAAAGAAGAAAAAAGAAAATATAACAAAAAATTAAAAGAATTAAAGAATTATAAAAAAAGAAAATCAAATATATTCAAACAAAAAGATATGAAAAAAGCTAAAATGAGATTCAACATATTATACAAGAATTTACAAAACTTACCACCCACCGTGACCACATTCATAGAAAAATTAAAGAAAAATTTCGATAAAACCACCAACTACAGGAAATATGATTTTTTCCCAACCACAACCAACCAATTAGAATGTTATAATGGAACATCACTACCAGACAACCAAAAAAGAATATGCCAAACCAATAAAGGACTTGATAGAGCCATAAAATTAGGAAGAATCAGATGGACAAAAAGAAATAGAAAAAAGATCCAAAGTTGAAAAAATATAAACTTTCACCAGGAATTTTGGACAGAGCATTCTTTTTAGTTATTTTTATTTAATATTGATTTATTTTTTCTTTTTTTCTTTTTATTCTATTTAATTTTTTGTTTATTTCATTGATATTATTAGTATTAGTATTAGTATTAGTATTAATATTAATATTAGTATTAAAAATAATATTAAAATTAAAATTAGTAATAAAAATATAGTTATTATTAAAAATATTGAAATTATTAAAATTAATGTTAATATTATTAAAAAAAGTATTAAGATTATTATTAAAAAAATTATTAAAAATGATTAAGATAATGGTTTTAAAATTAAAAAGGAAAATAAGTTAAAAAATACGATTAAATCCCTTTTTTTCAAAATCATTGCTAAAAGAAGCTATTCTATTTATATTTAATTTATTCATGACCCCAATAATAATTGATTGTTTAAAAGAACTTTTTTTATTCTCATCATTATATGAAATAGCTTTATCAAAATCCTCAATAGAAGTTTCATAAACAATATGATTATCTTTAATATAATCATAGATTAACTTAGTTGTTTCGTTGTTTTTAAGTTGAGAAACCTTTGATAATATATCTGAAACTATTAAATCAGTGGTTATTTTCTTTTCATCTTTAATATTCTTAGCTATTTCAATAGCTATTTGATGATGCTTATTATTTTTATGAATTAAAGCTAATAAAAATGAGTAATCAATAAATATCATATTAAACTCCATTTAATTATAATCTCAAGTTATTTATCCAATTATTCGAAAATTAAATATAATTTTATAGAATATTTATAAATCTATGTAATATATCCATATATAATATATCGCTATTACTATATCACTATAATATATCCATGTACTATATATATGCAATATATCCATGTCTATATATATATGCAATATATCCATGTACTATATATTTATACAATATATTTATGAAATATATTTATGAAATATAGATATTTAAACATTTATTTTAAATTTAAAACTTATTTTAAATCCCATATTTAATTTAATCTATTATCCCATTAATATCTTCTAAATCTACTTTTTTACGAACATTTAATTCTATTTTTCCATTAGAATTAATATTCCATTCAATAATATCATCTTTTTCCACATTCATTAATTTACGAATTTCCTTTGGAATAACTGTCTGATATTTTTCATAAACCTTTGTTACAGCCAACATACTATCAATATATTACTTATTTCTCATATTATTTATATTTTTTCAAAAGTACATTGTTATCAACTTTAGACATTATCTTTTTCGCTCATGCACCTGAAATATTACAAAAAGTTATATATCATAATCTATATATATTATATATATGGAAACTATATATAATAATTTGGATAAAATGATTATGAATGAAAATGATGCTATGAACATTTTTAGAAGTATTCGTTGG
>JAISIT010000223.1 GCA_031261915.1 Candidatus Methanoflexus mossambicus | reverse complement strand
AAAATACGCTGGATGAAAATAGAAAAAATAAACAAATAAATATTAAAATCAAAAATTAAGCATTTTTTTAATTATGGTCACTAAAATTTTCTTCCAACCAGTTGATTTTGACAGTGCCTATTTTTCTATTTGTTTCAAATAGTTATTATTTTAATACTTAAAATTAATAAATTAATATGTAGGTTAGTGAGTATAAATTATTTTTACATCTTTATTATTATTTGTAAAAGTAGAGCATTTACTACCTAAACACTATGCTTTGCTTTTAACAATTAAGCGGATGTGGTGTGAATGGATTTTATTGTAATAATGTTTTTGATATTTTATTTAATAGCAATCATTTATTATATGCTATCCATTTTATTCCTTTTACTTAAAAAAACATAAGTATTAAAGAAAACTCACTTTCCTACAATTAAAAACTAAAAAGATTATAATATTAATTTATTTTAAGATTAAAACTTTTTAATACTCTTTTAAGTAGTAATTGTGAAATGATTATACAATTATAAAAAAAGTTATAGATAAATAATACTTTAAAGTTAATTTATAATTCTTATATCTATTTAAATAAAAAAAGCCACCAAAATAATATTTGGTGGCTTGAGCATTATTCTGTCTAACAATTATATTTTTATTTTGATGTTATATATATTTTTCTATTTGTTTCAAATAGTTATTATTTTAATACTTAAAATTAATAAATTAATATGTAGGTTAGTGAGTATAAACTGCTTTTATTTATTAAATAATTATTTGTAAAAGCAGAGCATTATTTTGTCTAAACACTAGCTTTGCTTTTAACAATTAAGCGGAGGTGGTGTGAATGGATTTTATTGTAATAATGTCTTTGATATTTTATTTAATAGCAATCATTTATTATATGCTATCCATTTTATTCCTTTTACTTAAAAAAACATGAGTATTAAGGAAAACTCACTTTCCTACAATTAAAAACTAAAAAAAATATTGAAATATTAATTTATTTTATTATTAAAACTTCTTTAATTATTATTTTTAAAAATAAATTCTTATATTAATTTCCTATTTCAAATTCATGGTATTTATCTATAATTTTTACATTTAATGATTTAAAACTAATATAAATATCATTATCTACTTTAATATCTAAAATGTCTGCAGAATTTGCTGTTAGTAATCCTTGTATTGTGATATTATTAACATCCACATTTACGATGATATTTGGACCATTTTTAATTAATTCAATTACTTTGCCTTTTAATTGATTTCTTGCTGATGATTCAAATTTTTCTTTGGAGAAAATTATGTTTTCTGGGCGAATAGCTATTAATACTTTATTATCTATAACCTCCACACTATCTTGATTTGCATTGTTATTTTGAAGATTTTGATTGTATAATTTTGACATACATTTTGTATCTGAGCTATTTATCATTGTTCCGTTTTCTAATTCTATTTTTGCAGCATCTGGAGCTATTTTTATTATTGTTCCTTTAAATATATTTGAAACACCTACGAAATCTGCTACAAAATTGTTTTCTGGTTTTGAAAATACTTCTGAAACATTTCCTATTTGATGCAGGGTTCCGTCTTTCATAACCCCTACCTTATCTGCTAAATTCCATACATCGTTGAAGTTGTGGGAAACATGTATAACTGTTGTTTTATGTTGAATACATAGGTCTTTAATCACTAATCTTAATTTTGTCCTTGTTGATATGTCCAATGCAGAAAAAGGTTCATCCATTAGTATTATTTTTGGATTTGTAATCAATGCTCGTGCAAGGGATGTTCTCTGAGCTTCTCCTCCACTTAAAGTTGTTACATCTCTATCAAATAGCTGATCTATTTTTAATTGTTTGGATATTTTAATTATTCTTTTTTCTAATTCTTCTGATGAGAGTTTGTGTTTGCCCCCGTAAGCAATATTCTCATAAACATTCATATTGGGAAATAACATGTTGTCTTGGTATACTATTCCAATTCCTCGTTTTTCTGGAGGGGTATTGCTTATTTCTTTTCCATTTAAATAAATATTCCCTTTTTTTGCTTTGTAAAAACCAATAATAGTTTCTAAAAGAACAGATTTTCCAGAACCAGTTGGTCCAATTAAAACTAAATATTCTCCTTTTTCAACATTTAAATTTATATTTTTAAGTTTAAATTTATTTAAATCAACTGATAGGTCTTTAACTTCTAAAAACATTTATTTCACCATTATTAAGCTATTATTCTTTGATTATTAATATATTAAACTGTTTTATCTAAATATTTTTCCATTACAAATATTGTAATTAATGAAATGATTACAAGAATTATTCCAGAGGTAATTGCTAAGTCTATATCTCCTGTAGATAGATTTAAATACATTGAAATAGCTAAAGTTTCTGTTTTCATTAGTATTCCTCCACCTACAAACAAAACTGATGCAAATGTTCCTATACATCGTGCTAAACTAATGATTGAACCTGCAAAGAGTCCATTTTTTGCCATTGGCAAGGTGATATTTAAAAATGTTTTAATTTCAGAGTATCCTAAACTTCTTGAAACAAATTCATATCGTGTGTCAATTCCTTCAAATGATGAATATATTATCTTGACTGTGTATGGGAATGTAACAAAGAATTGAGCTATTATAATTCCAGTTTCATTAAAAACTAAAGATATTCCAAGAAATTCTAAAAAGTTACCAATTCCATTGGCTCCAAGAAACATTAAAAGCGCTATTCCTACAACAATTTCAGGAAAAGCCATAGGTAAATCAAGAATTATTTTAAAAATACTTTTTAAAGGGAATTCATATCTACTTAATGTATATGCTATTGGTATTGAAAAAATCATAACTAAAATAGCTGCTATTATTGAAGTATATAATGTTAATTGGATTGCAAATCTCATTTCTTCAGAGAATAATGCTCTTAAAAAACCATCAAATGATGGAATTAAAAACATACTTCCTATAACAAGGAAAAAAAGAAGAGTAATGAATACAGTAACTCCAATAAATCCCATTTCAAATTTTGAACGCATAATATCTACTTATTTAAATTATATTTTTAAAGTAATTCTATATCCTTTGTTATTTATATATTCTAATGTTATTATAGTTTTTCTAATTTTTATTTTATTTTTAACAGTTATTATATCTTTTTAATTTTTATTATATTCTTTAATTTTTATTTATCTTTAACATTTAATTAATTTCATGTATTTTCATCTTTTTAAATTGATTATAACTAATTGTATATTATTTTTTTATTTAATCATTTTTAGATTTAAAATTAGAACAAATATAAATAGATAAAATGATAACCGATTGATTATGGATATTTAATTAAAAAATTATTAAGTTATATTAAATCATGTTTAAATATATAAAATTTAAAACTCAAAAAAAAAACTCAAAAAAAGGTAAATAAAGAAAAATAAATGAAAATAAAGAAAAATATTAAAAAAATAAAGAAAAAGAACTTTGATTTAATTTATTTCAAAGCCCCATGCTTCCCATACTTTTTTACCATTTTCAGAATATAAAAATTCAGCGAATTTATTTGAGGCGTCCTTATTTTCTGCAAATTTTGTAACTCCTACTGGAATATCACTAAAGATATTTTCATTATCTGGGATTTTAATAACTTCGATTTTTCCTTCATTTTCTTTCCAAGAAGTCATATCCTCCCAAATTATAACTGCATCAACTTGACCTGTAACAAGGTAAGTTAAAAGTTGATTAACTGTGGATGTGTAAACTTCTACATTTGGAGTAACTTTTTCAGTTAAATTATTTTTTTCAAGTAGTTGAGCAGATGCTTTTCCAATAGCTGGCACTTTTGGATCGCCTAATGCAACTTTCACTCCTGATTTTCCTAAATCTGCAAGGGAAGTTATATTTTTAGGATTTCCAGCTTCAACTACAATAGTAGGAATATTTTTAGTAATATTTACAACGGTATTGGTTTCAATATAATCATTTTTAATTGCGTCGCCCATATATTTGTAATCTGCAGGTAAAAATACATCACCTTGCTTTTGAGTTTCTAATATGCTAAATAACTCGCCACTTCCACCATATTTAACATTTATTTTAATATTTGGGTATTTTTCATTAAATGCTTTCACTAATTCTGGTCCTACTTTACTAAAACCTGCTCCAGCTAAAAGGTAAACTTCACCTTTTTCATTGGAACTATTATTGTTATTTAAAACACCACTGAAGTATATTCCTGTTAATATTAGGATAATAATTATTATAACTCCAATTATTCCATATTTTTTATTCATGATAACACCTAAGTTATTAAATTTTAAGTATTTTGATTATTTTTAATTATTTTTAATTATTTTTAATTATTTTTAATTATTTTTATGATTATGTCAAAAAATAAAGCTATTTAACTCTTTATTTTTAGTTATGTGAAATATAATTATTTAAATTCAAAATTCATGTTTATATTGCTTGTTTCAAGATTTTTTAGAAATATCTTTTATGGATATTCCTTTGTTTATATTTATCGAATTGAATATATAAACTTATCATATTTGGAATTGTGCATTTGGTTTTGTTTATCTTCAATAGTTTTGTTTATTTGTTTTATAATTTATTATATATTTATTATATATTTATTAAAATTTATTAAAATTTATTAAAATTTATTATACTACTTATTATATGTTCATTTTATAATGTTATTTTTAAAAACTAAAACAAAGTTTAAGAATATAAAATGTTTAAATAGTTTATAATAATATTAATTTTACAAAAATTCTTAAAAATATGAATTATGGGACGACTTATGATTTAATTTTTTAGATTTATTCATTTATTACTTTTGAAAGTATAATTTAATTAACTAAATACTCTTTATTAGTATTCCAATTGGTGTTCAATATATTTTTTCCTATATTAAAATTTTAATAGAAATTTTCAATTGAAATAAATATAAAAATATAACGAAACATTTATATATTATGATTCATATATTATTATTTACTATTTAATTAATCATTATCATGATAATATTTCGTGTTGCAAATATTCCAATGTTAATGGTAGTTTATTAAATTTTTATTAAATATTTATTAAATAGTTATTAAATATTTTTTAGAGTTTTAATGCTTTTCATGTTAAGTATTAAAATAAATTATATGATTCAATTATTATACTTGGATTATATGGTTGTTAAAATTATATGGGTTGTTAAAATGAAAAATATTAAAAAGGTAGTTATAATTTTAATGGCTATTTTAGCCATAGCAATTTGTGTATCATCTTTTGCTACTCTTAGTGCTGCAAGTAGTAAAAAAATAGATTCTGGCACAAAATATTTTGATCGTAACACTGAAAAAGTTACTTGGTCTACATATACATCTGGTTCAGAAGTTACAATTTATGTTAAAGAGTATGAAAAAAATAGAAATGGTAAATGGAGACTTGACGATGAGGATAAAGTCGTTTTGAAAAAGGTTTCTAAAAATAGATTAAGAATAGCTGAATATGATTATGCTGATCGTGAATGGGATTATGAATATGAAAAAACTAGTTTAAGTGCTAAATCATTTTATAATAAATATAAAAATAGTTTAAAAACAGTCACAACTGATGTAGTTGCTACAAATACTAATACGGCTAATGGTAAAATAGATTCTGGCACAAAATATTTTGATCGTAACACTGAAAAAGTTACTTGGTCTACTTATAAATCTGGTTCTGAAATTACTATAAATGTTAAAGAATATGAAAAAGCTAGAAACGGTAAATGGAGACTTGACAATAATCAAAAATATGTTTTGAAAAAAATTAACAGTAATACTTTACAAATAAGAGATTATGATTATGAGGATCGTGAATGGGATAGTGATCGTGAAAGAACTAGTTTAAGTGCATTAGCTTATTATGAAAGGTATTTTTTAGATATTATAACTTAAATCAATAGGAATTATAATATCCAAAAACTTAATGTCAGTAAATACTTTTTAATAGTTTATAGTTTGTTTTCAATTATTTAATTTTTTTTTTTTTTTTTATTTTGTTTGTTTGTTTGTTTTTGATATTAGTTTTTGCTAAAGTGATAATTTAATTTTATTCGATTAATTTTTTTATTAAACTATTACAATATATCTTTTTTTAAATATTATATAAAAACTATTAATTTTATGGACTTATTTAAAGTTATTAGAAATATTAAAATATAGTAAAAATTTCTAAATTATCTAAAAACATCAAATTCTTTTAGACGAATTAAAGGTTTGATGCCTATATTTTTATTTCTAAGAGTATTAAATGGAGAATATCCTCGGATAATTACTATCGGTATTCCTTCATTAGCTTGTCCCATTAAAAGAGAAGCAGCAGCAGCTAATTCATCAGCAATAGCTATTTCTGTAGTTTGAAGCTTTCTTCCGTATAAATCTTCTTCACCTTTTCTAATCCATAATGGATTAATTCCTGATGAACCAATAGCTACTCCAACAGCACCATTTCTAAAAGCACGACCTTGAGTATCTGTAATAATGACTGCTAAATTTATACTGAGGATATTTTCTAAAAATAACCTTATTTCTTCAGCAGAATTATCTGGATTCTTAGGAATTGGTTTTGCAAACCCTTCTGAAATATTAGACTCATCAATTCCAGCATTAGCACATACAAAACCATGTTTAGTTTCAGTAATTATAAACTCTGGACCTGTAGCAATAACTTCATTTGAAACATCTAAAATAGCTTGAACAAGCTTAGAATCTTTTTTAGTTTTTTTAGCCAAATCAATAGCTATTTTTGAAGGTTCTATATCTCTTAATTTAATCATTTCACCTTCAGATTTAGCAATTAGAGTTTCAGCTATTAATATTATATCTCCACTTTGAAGAGATAAATTCTCATCATTTAAGTCATTAAGAATTAATTGACCTAAATTTACCTTTTTATTTATTAAAGGGATTTTTTTTAATGGAATGATTTCAATTTTCATTATTTCAATTAATCAATTTAATTATATCTACAATACTGACAATCTACAATACTGACATTAATTCATTAAATAACTAATATGATTTAATTATAAATTTACAGAGCTAATATCCCATTTTTCATTAAAAACTGCTCCAACAGAAGCAACAGGATTGGTGAATTCTTCAAATTTGCCTTTATTTATTATAAACTCTGCAGTTTCTTTAGGTGTTGATGCATTAAAGTCAATTATTTCTGGACTTTGTTGTTCATAAGTAGAAATATAAACTGCAGTATTTTCTTCTATTTTTTCAACTAAAATCTTTTCATGAGTGACTATTCCGATATATGCTTCATAATCATTATTTTCATTTTTTGGTCTAACAACACCAGCTATTCGTGGAGTATTGTAGTCATCTTTTTCATACTCCATAGCAAGCAATGATAAAGTTAATGCATCTTTAATATTCATCCCAAGAGCTATTTTATCAGCAATTACATCTGTATGTGATCCATTTGTGATAATAGCTACATTTTCAACGATTTTTAAACAATTATATGCAATATATGGATTTTCAAAAATATCTTTCTCAAAACCTTCTTTTGGGATAATAGCTGCTTCATTCTCAAAATCTTTCGCCATTCTATTTGGAAAAGATCTACTTGAAACTCTATATGCTACATAAGGATTTAAATTTTTATTTAATCCAATTGATAATATTCTACCTAAATACATTATATCTTCCTATTATAACATATTTTAATTTATATTTTTTAAGCATAAATTAAAATAAATTAAATTAAAACTAAACTAAACTAAACATAAACTAAAATGAAATAAAAATAAAATAAATTAAAGTAATTAAAGTAATTAAAATAAAGTTAAAATAAAATAAAATAAATTAAACTAAATTAAAATAAACTCAAATGAATTAAAGTAATTAACTTAAGTTGGAGATCGCACTGCTTTATCAACTGTCATTCCAGATGGAGTTGTAATAATAATAGTTTTATCTTTAGCTTTTATCTGAATATCTCCTTCATCAATGACTTTAGTATGAATAGCTATGGAATTATCTACAATTAATGAAGACATATCTTGACTATTAACAATTACTTTTTCTAAGCCAGCTACAGGAAAGAGATAGTATTCGGATGGTCCTTGAGACTGTGATGACTCTGGTTTTCCAGAATCGGTTTGTTCTCCACTAGCAAAACTACTGGATACTACTAAAAATATTACTAACACAAATAAAATATCAATTAATGGAACTAAATTAAAATTAGGTTTTGAACCTTTAATTTTATTTCTATGTTTTTTAATATCTAATGCCATTATTACATCTCTTAAATTAAAAATAATTAAAATAATAGTTAACAAATAAAAGCAAATTTTATTTAATATGTTTATTACTCATTGTATATTACATCATTAATTATTTTTTTCTATTTTAATATTCCTTTTTTTTAGTATTTTTATATGATTTTTTATATTCTATAAAATTATGGATTTTTGGGAATAAACCCATGATAAACATTAAATATGAATAAATATATAAATATGATAAATATTTGATAATATTTATTGAATATTGATTAATTAAAACATTTTATTATTGTCTTAATATGCTTTCAATTATTTCTGATTTTGTATTGCATTTTTCTAGAATAATATTATTTAAACTTTTTTCTAGCATGCTTGGCTTAAATGAAACTTGAATATTTGCACTATCATTAGTGAGTGGTTTGGTATTAACAATTCCATCGGCATCTTGTAATGCTTCAATTGCACAAGAAACATTTTCTTCAACTTTTAATTTAGCAAGTCCATAACCCCAATTAGTCATTTTATTAGCTAATTCTATTTTATCCATTTCCTGATCAATCAAGTTTTTAATATATGTGTGAGTAGGTAAAAGGATAATAGCTACGGCTAAACCTGCAATTGTAGTGATTAATGCAATGTAAATTCCTTCAGCCATTACTACTGGATTTGTTTGAACACCTAAAGATTTAAAAGTCATCCAAATCCCGATTACTGTTCCAATTAATCCTAAAAATGGAGCTATTTCTACAATTGTTTTTAATGTATTTAATCCGTCTGTCATCTTACTTAATTCCACAATAAATACTTGTTCCATCCCTTCTTCAACTTCTGTTTTATTTTTATATCCTATTTTAAGTGCTTCAGATATGATTTTAGCCACTGGATTTTTCACAGTAGCTATTTCTTTTAAAGCATTAATAGCTCCACCTCGTTCCATAGAACTATTGACAATATCCATTATTTCGGTAATACTTCTTTTATTCATTCCTTTTAAATATCTTATTTTTTGGATTGAAATCAATATTCCATAAATGCCAATAAGAGTAATAATATAAGTAATTACTCCTCCACTTCTAAACATTTCAACAATAGTGGTGAAAACCGCGAGTATGCTTTCAATTATCATAAAAATTCTCTTTAAAATAAAATTAAATAATATTACTAATAATATCGTTAATAATATGGATAATAATATGGATAATAATAATTTATGATATTATACAAATATAATAAAAAATATTAATATTAAATAAAAAATTATAAAATTATAGCAATATAATATAAATATTATAAGTATATTATAATCAATCAATAAACTAAATTTATAATAACTAAATTATAATAAATAAAAGTGAATATAATAAAAATATTAAATTTTTAAATATATATTTTATTAATTAAGTTTTTATAGTTAACTATTTCATTTTCGTAACTGTTTTCCAGGATCGTCTAACAATTTCTGGCATTTCATCAAAACTAAAATTTGTTAAAAATTCTTTTGTTTTCGGATCACTTGGATAACCTGAACCAATATCTCCAATTTTTCTGTATTCTTTTTTTAATTTTTTAATTTCCTCATCTCTCCTGTTTTTAGCAATTATAGATGCAGCCGCAACTTGCAAATAGTTATCATCTGCTTTGTGTTCTGCAATGATTTCAATATCATCTGAAACTTCAAATTCAAGCTGATATTTGAGTCTTTCAGGTTTAATATCTAAAGAATCGATAATAGCTAAATCAAAATCATGTTCAATAGCTATTTTATCAATGATTTTAACAATAGCCATTCGTTCAATTTTATTTAAATTAATCTCTTTAGATCTTAAATCATCAATATCTTTGGCAGAAATTTCAACAATTTCATAATCAAACATGTTTTTAAGCTTTCGAGAAAGAATAGTTCTTCTATTTTCAGTTAATCGTTTTGAATCTCTTACACCCATTCTTTCTAAAATTTTTAATTTTTCATCGGGAATAATAACTCCTGCAACAACTAATGGTCCGATAACTGGACCTCTACCAGCTTCATCAATTCCTAAAATGTTCATAAAAACAACCAAATAATAAAAAACAACTATAACAAACAAATCTACTTTAAACAAATTTAAATAGTTATAAAAGTTATAAATCAGTATAAATTGGTATATAGTTATATATGTATAAAAAAAGAATAAAAATAATAATTCAATAAAAATAAAGAATAATTAAATACCTATAAAGAATAATAATTATACAGATAAAGAATAATAATGAAATAAATATAAAATAAAAATACCAATATTTTTTAAAATATTTATTTCATTGCTTTCATACGAACATCTGGTTCTAACGCTCTTGGTTCGGCAGCAACAATAGCTGCACCTTTAGCAACAACAGTCATAGGATCATCAGAAAGATTAATTGGAATATCTAACTCTTCATCAATTCTGTTTTGAAGTCCTCGAAGTTGTGAAGTTCCACCAACGGCAACAGTATTTTTATAAACTCCTGCAATTAATTCTGGGGATAATCGTTTTAAAATTAAATTTAAACCTTTAACAATTGCAGAAATAACTGGTTCTGCGGCATCTGCAACCATCATTGAATCAATGACAACTTTTTTAGGTCTATATGTATCTGCTGCTTTTCCAATGACTTCAGTTTCATAAATCTCTAAATTTGCATTTGAATGAAACATTCCAACTTTGATTTTAGCTGTTTCTGCTTCATGGATGCCTATTTCTACATTATATTTTTCTTTAACAATTTGGACAAGGTTAGCATCTATATCATCTCCACCGACACGAACAGTTTCAATATCAGTAATTCCTCCAAGAGAGATAATAACCAAATCAGTAGAACCAGCACCAATATCAATAATCATAGTTCCATTTGGTTCGGCAATAGGAAGACCAGCACCAATAGCTGCAGATAAACCTTCACTAATCACTAAAACATATTCTGCACCTGCATTTTTACCAATATCCTCGGCAGCTTTTCGTTCTACTTCAGAAGAATCACCAGGAATACCAATAACTATGCGATTAATAATTTCTCCTTCTTCTTTACCTATCTCTAAAGCTTTAATTAATAATGCTTGAGCTTGAGCAAAACTTTCTATTACTCCTTTTCTTAAGGGGCGAATAGCTACAATATCTTCAGGAGTTCTACCTAACATCAACTTAGCTTCTTCTCCTACGGCCAAAACTACTTTAGGATTATCTTTTCGAACAGCTACAACAGATGGAATTTGATACAAATCAAATTTATCTCCATTTGGTTTAGCAATAACCGTATTTAAAGTTCCTAAATCAATTCCAATACTATTAATAATTCCTTTTAGCTGTTCAGTTTCAGTTTTTTTATTTCCAAACAAAGACATGTTAATTCTCCTTTAATTTTACTAAGAAAATTAATCTAACTATAATAAATTAATTATCTAACTAATACTAAATTAATCTAATATAATAAATTAATCTAATATCTAAATAAATTAATCTAATATACTAAATAATACTAAAAAAAATTAATTAATTATTTAATTAATTAATTAATTGGATAAAATAATTTAATTTAATAAAAAATATTTAAAATACATTTATACGAATTTCAGGATCTAAAGCTCTTGGTTCGGCAGCAACAATAGCTGCACCTTTAGCAACAACAGTCATAGGATCATCAGAAATGGTTATAGGAGTTAATAATTCATCATATATTCTAGTTTCAAGTCCTCGAAGTTGTGAACTTCCACCAACAGCAACAGAATTTTTATAAACTCCATCGACTAATTCTGGAGATAATCTTTGGAAAACTAAATCTAATCCTTTAATAATCTCAGAAATAACTGGTTCTGCAGCATCTGCAACCATTGTAGAATCAATAGATATTTTTTGTGGTCTATTTGTATCTGCAGATTTACCAATGACTTCAGTTTCATAAATCTCTAAATCTGCACTTGAATGAAACATTCCAACTTCAATTTTAGCTGTTTCTGCCACATGTATACCAATTTCTACATTATATTTTTCTCTAACTATTTCAACAAGATTAGTATCTATATCATCTCCACCAAAGCGAACAGTTTCAATATCAGTAATTCCTCCAAGAGAGATAATAACCAAATCAGTAGAACCAGCACCAATATCAATAACCATAGTTCCATTTGGTTCGGCAATAGGAAGACCAGCACCAATAGCCGCAGCTAAACCTTCACTAATCACCAAAACATCATCAGCACCTGCATTTTTACCAATATCCTCGGCAGCTTTTCGTTCTACTTCAGAAGAATCACCAGGAATACCAATAACAATTCTATTTATTTTTTCTCCACCTTTTTTTCCTATTTCCATAGCTTTGATTAATAATGCTTGAGCTTGAGCAATACTTTCTATTACTCCTTTTCTTAAGGGGCGAATAGCTACAATGTCTTCAGGAGTTCTGCCTAACATCAACTTAGCTTCTTCTCCTACGGCCAAAACAGCTTTAGGGTCATCTTTTTTAACTGCTACAACAGATGGAATTTGATATAAATCAAATTTATCTCCACTTGGTTTAGCAATAACTGTATTCAAAGTTCCTAAATCAATTCCTAAACTATTTATTATTCCTCTTGGTTTAACAGTTTCAGGTTTATTCTTTCCAAATAATGCCATTTTAAAATCTCCATGAATTTTGTTATTATATATTGATAAAATTAAATTGATAAAAAAGTTATTACTATTAATCATATTAACTATTAATCATATTAACTATTAATTATATGACTCAACTATAAAACTTAAATATAATGCTTAAATACACGACTTAAATAATAGTATAAAATTTCTATTTTATAAGATATAAATTTATTTAAAATTTATTTAAAATTTAGTTTATACATAAAAATTATTCACAATATGAATAAAAATTAATTACTCTTAAAAATCACAAAATAGATTTAAAAAAATAATAAAAATAATAAAAATAATAAGAATAATAAGAATAATAAATAAAATAATAAATAAAACAAATAAAAATAAAAGAATAATAAATCATATAGTTAGTTAAAATTTGTTATAAACGTTATATGTTAAAATTAAATTCAAATTAAAACTATTAATGTTTTTATCAGTTCTATCTTTCTCGTTTTCCTAAAATAAAATCTTCAACCATTTCTTTAGATATGGAGTCTTTATATTGATGGGCTGGATGTTTCATAACATAAGATGATATTGAACTTAACTCTCCAGAGATTCCTCTATCAATAGCTAACTTACAACACCGTATAGCATCGATTACACAACCAGCAGAGTTTGGAGAATCTTCAACACTCAATCTAAGTTCTATATTCATTGGAACATTACCAAAAGTCTTACCTTCCATTCTTAAAAAGCATAATTTATTGTCTTTTTGCCATGGCACATAATCACTTGGACCTATATGAATATTATCATCATCTAAACGTTCACTTAAAACTGATTGAACAGCTTCGGTTTTTGACTCTTTTTTAGAATCTAATCTCTCTCGATTAAGCATGTTAATAAAATCTGTGTTTCCTCCAGTATTTAATTGATATGTTCTTTCAAGTTTAACTCCTCTTTCATTAAATAATGTTGCTAAAGTCCTATGGGTTATAGTTGCACCTATTTGTGCTTTAATATCATCGCCAATAATTGGTATTCCTTTTTCTTCAAATTTAGAACTCCAATCAGGATTACTTGCAATAAAAACAGGCATACAATTTATAAATGCTACTTTAGAATCTAAAGCTGCTTGAGCATAAAAACGAGTAGCTTTTTCTGAACCTACAGGAAGGAAATTAATAAGCATCTCAGCTTTACTTTCTTTTAAAACATTTACAATATCTACAGCTAATTCATCACTAACAACAAACCGTTTTGAGTAATCAAAATCTTTCATGTGCTCTGCAACACCATCTAAGACATTACCCATTGAAACTTTAACATTGGACTTTGGAATGTCCTTTTGGAAAATAGTAGTGCAGTTAGGTTCAGCAAAAATAGCTTCATCTATTGTTTTTCCTACCTTTCGCGTATCAACATCAAAAGCAGCGACAACTTCAATATCTGAGGGTTTAAATCCATTAATTTCCCAATGCATTAATCCAATTAAATCCTTTTCTTTTTTGTTTTCATAGTAATGTATGCCTTGAATAAGAGAACTTGCACAGTTTCCTAAACCAACTATTGCGATTTTAATTTTTTCCATAAAACACCAAAAAACAGTAAATACATTAATAAAATTAGAATAATTACTTAAATATTTAATAGCTTTAATAATATTACTAAATTTAATAATTACCAAGTTTAATGATTATCAAGTTTAATAATATTGTCAATAAAATTAATAATATTAATAAGTTTAAAATAATATAAAATAATAAATTATTTAATTTATAATTACTTATAGTTATAATAAAATAAATTTATACTTAATACTATATTAAAGTATTTATGAATTATACAATGATTTAAATTTATAAGTATTAATAAACTAATAATTAAACATATTATCATATTACTTAAACTGATATTTATGAAAGAATATATTGAGATTCTAAGACCTGGAAATGCTATAATGGCAGTAATAGCTGTAATACTTATAGCAATAATATCCAAAACATTTAATATTAATTTTTTACTTGGAATAATTACAGTTTTTCTTGCAACTGGTGGAGGAAATGCAATTAATGATGTTTATGATTATAAAATCGATTTAATAAATAAACCTAATCGTCCAATACCAAGTGGAAAGATAAAACTTAAAACAGCTAAAATTTATGCAATTTTACTTTTTTTAATAGCTATTATACTTGGATTAATTATAAGTATTAATTTAAAAACTTTTTTACCTTTAATTATAGTAATTTTCAATTCAATTTTAATGTATTACTATGCACATACACTAAAATCAACAATATTAATTGGTAATTTGACAGTTGCATATTTAACAGGATCTTGTTTTATTTTTGGTGGAACAATTACTAATAATTCGCAAATAATTTATTTATCTTTAATTTTAGGATTATTTGCATTTTTAATGACTCTTGCAAGGGAAATTATTAAGGATATGGAAGATAAAGATGGTGACAAAAAAGAAGGTGTAATTACACTCCCAATAGCTCATGGTTTGAGAATTTCAGCTATATTATCAGCTATTTTTATAATAATAGACTTGATACTTTCACCTACTCTTTATATATTCAATATATTCAATGTTTATTACTTAATTCCATTAACAATAGCTTTAATCATATTTATAATATCTGCAATTAAGATTCTTAAAAATCAAAATAAAAACACATCTGCAAAAGTTTCTAAACTCTTAAAAATAGGAATGTTTATTGCATTTATCTCTTTTGCAATTGGATCAATTTAATTAACAGTTTATAATAATATGTTTAAAAAAATCATACAATAAATGACTTAAAAATTAGTTAAATGAATTAAAAATTAGTTAAATGAATTAAAAATTAGTTAAATGAACTAAAAATTAGTTAAATGAACTAAAAATTAGTTAAATGACTTAAAAATTGATTACAATGGAATTAATTAAAGATTATTGTTTTAATTCTTCCAAAAATGTGCAAACTCTACATAATTCATTAGAAGATGGTTCTCCACATTTAATACAATTATTATGATTATATTCTCTTTTATATTCCTTATTAATAGCTATTTTTATTTTATCAAAACCTTTAAGTGTTGAATACATGATTGTTGGATGATTAATAGACAAATTTTTCATTATTTGAGATATTTCACCTCTAAATGACTCACTGGCATAAGGACAACCAGCAAAATGAACTTCTAAGTTTTTAGCTATTACATATAATCCTATTTCTTTTTCTGGGATTTCTCTAAGAGGTTTAATCTTCGGAGTAAAAAGTGGGCTTTTAGATTTAGTCATAGCTCCTAATGATTGAAGATTATTAATATTGCCCTCAAGATAATTCATTAAAATAGCTTGAACTTCATCATCTAAATTATGACCTGTTACAATCTTAGTTGCACCTATTTCCCTTGCAGTTTTATTAATAATATCTCTTCTAAAAACACCACAATATGTACAAGACCCTCTATGTTTTGGATTACTCATTATTTCATCTAAAGTTATTTTGTAACTATCTTTAAATGAAACAACTTTGTGTTCAATGCCTAAATCTTTAGCAAATCTTTTAGCTATTTCTACTCCGTCGTTACGATATCCATCAATTCCTTCATCAATTGTAACTGCCACTAAATCAATTATATTCCTTTCGTAATAATCATACAATATATCAAGAACAGTAACACTATCTTTGCCTCCAGATAGAGCAACTAATATTTTATCTCCTTTTTCTATAAGTTTTTCCTTTCGTATTGTTTTAAAAACCTTTTTTTGAATATCTTCAATGAAACAATCGTTACATAAATATTGTCCAGACTGTTTTCTATGAATTATCACCTGATGATTTCCACATTTACTACATTTATTCATAATACCATTATTTTATCCAAAAAACATTTATATTTAGTTTAAATAGAAATAATACTTTTAAATAGATATTAAATATTAAATTATTATAAATTAAATTATATGTTTGTTATAATATTTAAAATTAAATATAAAACTTTAATATCTTTAATAAAAATAATAAAATTAAATATAACTATTAATAGAATTAATAAAAAATAAATAAAAGTTAAATAAATAAAAGTTAAATAAAAAGAAATAATTACGGAAATAAAATGAAAATAGGGTTTATTGGATTTGGAGAAGTATCGTTCACTATTGCATCAATTTTATTAAAAAATAAATCAAAAAACAAAGCAAATGTTGAATTATACAGTTGTTCCGAAAATAGAAGTGAAAAAACCAAACAATTGATGAAATCTATTGGAATTAAAGATTTAAAAACTATTGAAAATCTATTTAAAGTAGTGGATATTATAATTTCTGCAAATTCCCCAGTATCAGCTTTGAAAATAGCTAAAACTTATGATAAAAATATAAAAAAGATATTTATAGATTTTAATAATATATCTCCAGAAACTACAAATAAAATATCAAATATTATTGGAAATAATTTTATTAAAGGATCCATAATTGGAAATATTAAATCTAAAGAGCATATTATTTATTTATCTGGTGAAAAATCTGAAAAAATAGAAATATTAAAAGATTATGGATTAAATATAAAAATAGTAGGAAAATCTCCAGAAATAGCTTCAAAAATCAAAATTTTAAGAAGTATTTATACAAAAGGAGTATCTGCATTATTAGTTGAAACTTTAAATATTGCTAAATCAATGAATTTAGAAGAAACGACATTAAACACGATAGCTATTGGAGAATGTAATAATTTCAAAACTAAAGCTATTTCAAGGAAAGAAAATTCACTTAAAAATGCTAAAAGAAAGTATGAAGAAATGTGTGAAATATTAGAGTATTTAAATGGATTTAAAGATAATTCTTATGAAGATATAGATTACACAATGATAAAATCCATAGCAAAAAAGTTTAAATATTTAAATAAAAATTATGAGAATTGATTATACTAAAAAAAATCAATAAATGATCCTATATTAAAAAACACATTATAAAAAAAATTAAATATTTATATTTTATTATTACATTAATTGTTTTCATTTTTAAAAGAATTATAATTACTATTAGTATCATTATAATTGTTATTAGCATTAAAATTGTTAGTATTATTATTACTATTACTATTATTATTACTATTACTATTATTATTAGTATTATTATTAAGATTATTATTAGTATTATTATCCCAATAATTACCATTAAAATCAATATTGCTATTTTTAACAATATTATTATTTGATTCTGAAAGTTTTTCCTTTTCTAATTGAGTTAAAATCCTATGAATGTTTTCAATTTTCTTTTCTAAATAATTAAAACGTTTATTTAATGATTTTCTTGTTTTATTTTCAATTTTTCTAGTATAAATTGAAGAAATGGCTGCTATTAAAATACTGTATAGAAATATTCCTCCAATTATCAAAATAAAACCAATAGCTCTTCCACCGTAAGTTTTAGGAACAATATCTCCATAACCTAAAGACGAAATAGTAACCAAAACATACCATAAACTATCAGCAAATGTATTCACTGAACTATCAACATAATAAAAAGAAATAGAACCTAATATTACAATCATGACAAGAATTAAAACTAAATTATCCAAATATGTTTCTTTAATAACTTTAAATAAAAGAGAAAAGTATTTCTTTAAAACAGTCAATAAAGTCATTATTCTTATAATTCCAAATAATCGGAAGACAAATGAAAAGTTATAAAAACCAAAAAATCCTAAAACACTCTTTAAAAAAATATCGGGGATTAAAGCAATTAAATAATACCAATTTTGTTTCAAATCTTCTTTTTTATTTTTAGACTGATTAAAAGAATAAATGAATTCTATAAATAAAATAAAACAAACGATGAAATCAAAAATATATAATGCATTATGTTGTGATGGAGAAAAATTATAGAAACTGGAATATAAGAGCAAAACAGTATCAAATGAAATCAGTATTAACATTAAAAATTCATAAATAGCTTTATTAAAGTTCAAAAAACCACCAATAATAAAAAACTAATCAATAGACCAAATATTATCAATAATTATACTATTAAAAGTATTAAATATATTAAAGATATACAAAGATATTGGAAATATTAATAATTATAATAGTATTCAATAACAAAAATTATATAATTCCAAAACTTATAATGCAAATAATAAGAGTAATATACTATAATATTAATACAAAGAAATATAAACTTTATCAAAATTATCAAATATTAAATTAAAAAAAATAGTATATTGAATAATAATCAAAAATAAATCAAAATATAATTGAAATTACCATATAAACTTAGCATATATTAAATAAATGAATAAATATGAGTAAAAATGATAAATATGATTAAATTAGAAACACCTATATCAAATAAAGATATAAATAACTTAAAAATTGGAGATAAGGTATTAATTAGTGGAATTATTTATACTGGGCGTGATGCTGTTTTACCGAAGTTAAAAAAAATTATTCAAGATGAAAAAATTGAATTAATTCCATTTGATCTAAACGGATCTGTTTTTATGCATACTGCCGTAAGTAAATCTGGAATAGCTCCTACAACAAGTAATAAAACTGAAATTGAGTCTTCTATTTCATTATTATCTCAATCTGGAGTTAAAATTCATATAGGAAAAGGTTCTTTAAGTGATAAAACGATAAAATCACTAAAAAAAGAAAATTCTATTTTTTTTATTACTCCTCCAGTAGCTGCAGTGTTAACAGATAAAGTAATTTCAAAAGAAGTGGTAATGTTTAAAGAAGAGGGTATAGAATCGATATTTAAATTAAAGGTTAAAGCTATTCCTGCAATAGTAGCTATTGCTCATGGAAAATCTATTTATTCTTAAAAAACAAAAAAAGAATTAATTAATTATTAATTATTCCATATTCTGTGTTGAGTATTAAGTAGTATATATTGAGTATTAAGTATTAATTATTGGGTATTATGTATTGATTATTGAGTATTGATTATTATACCTTACTTATTAATGTCCTGGAAATCAATTACAAAAACTTTATGATTTTTAGATAATTCTTTAATTTTATCAATATTTGATTCATCTTTAACAGATATCAAAATTGTAGTTAAAACAATATCATTCATATTAAATAATGGTTCTAAAAAGGTTTTAAACATTTTTGATAATTTATTGCCCATATGCATATCAGTTGCGATAAAACCTGTTGTGTGGTCATCAAATAAAATAGAAACATCAAATTTAAGATTTTCAACATTTCCAACAAATTTTTTAACATCTTTATCTGAACCAACAATTAGCATGATGTTAGACTCGTGTTTAACATAATATGGAGCTATTTTAACATAAGAACCTCCATGTTCCTTCGAATAATATGTTAATTCTCTTAGTTTATTTGTTTCGCCCCATAACATTATAAAATCAAATTTATAATTAGTAAAAGATTCTTTAATAATAATATGTTCCCTAAAAAGAATTTGAACACGATCATGGGATGAAATAGATTTATAAACAATTTCATTAATTAATTCTTGATTTCCAGCAATAACACACCACATTTTATCAGAATTTTCTTCTGTTGAAACTTTTGCTGCTTGTCTAAGAGTATCAATCCTATCTTTAATCATTTTTCACACCCAATACACTATCAAACCATTAAAAAAATCTCTTATCTTCATATATACTCGTTTAATTCACTGTTTTTCTGGATTATATTATTATTTAAATGTTTTTATAAATAAATAACTAATTTTTTATAACTTTTTTAAACTTTTTTATAAATTAATAGTTTTTTTTATAAACACAACAATCCATATAAAATAGGACTTATAAAAAAAATAGAATAAAAAGTATAATAAATATATACTTTTTTTCATATATATATTTATAATTTTAATTTAGTTGAATGAAAAAATATAATTAAAAAAATAATAAATTAATAAAAAATATATATGAATATATAATTAATAAAAAATAAAAAATAATAAAAGATAATAAATAAAAACTAATAAAAAATAACAAGAAATATTTATATTAACAAATATAAAATGTATAATGGTATTAAATATGGTATTAAAATAAAAATTTGAAAATTAAAGTAAAATAAAAAAATAAATCAAAAAAATAATATTAAGGTGTTTAATTGGCAGAATTTGAATATTTAAAGATTCCTAAAGATAGAATTGGTTCATTAATTGGTTCAAAAGGAGAAATAAAAAAAACAATAGAAAAATTAACTAAAACTTCAATAGATATTGATAGTGAAGACGGTGTGGTTACGATAAGCCCAACAAAGGAAATGAAGGATCCATTATCTATATGGAAAGCAAATAATATTATAAAAGCTATTGGAAGAGGATTTTCACCTGAAAACGCGATTAAATTAGAGAATGATGATTATTATTTAGAAATAATTAAAATTCCATTATATGTTGGAAAATCTAAAAAAGCATTGGCAAGATACAAAGGCAGAGTTATTGGAAAAGATGGAAAAACAAGAGAAATAATTATAGACATGGCAGAAGTATCAATGGCAGTTTATGGAAAGACTGTTTCTTTAATTGGGGAATTAGAAAATATTATGGTTGCTAAAGAAGCTGTTGAAATGATTTTAAATGGTTCAAGACATAAATCAGTTTATGGATTTTTAGAATCTAAAAAACAAGACAGAAAAATGAAAGAATTTAAAACAATGCTTGGACTTGAAAATGAAAATGAAATTGAACTAAGAGATGATATTTAAACATTAACTTAAATAATTTATGTGGATATTAAAAAATATATTTATCTTTTAAATATATTGCTTTTTAATGTTTTAATTTAAATAGGATAATGGAATTATTAACCTTAAATAGTGTTATTAATCTTAAATAGTGTTATTACCATTATAATGTTATTAATCTTAAATAATGTATTGATATCAATTTAAATAAAATTATTAATTTTAAATATTATATCTAATTTTAATAAATATAACTTTATTTATAGTTGAATATTAGTTTCCAAATGCTCTTGGAAAAAGTGTTTATATAAACAAAATTAAAAGTAATAATTAAAAGTAATAAATATGTAAAAAGTAATAAATATGTAAAAAATATAAATATACGGATAAAATAATAAATATAGTAAGTAAAATAATAAAAAGAATATAAATTAATATAGATAAAAGTAATAAAAGTAATAAAAGTAATAAAATTAGAAAATTAGAAAAAATTATTAATAATTACTAATTAAAATAAATAATAAAGTTAATAAAAATAGTAAAAATAAATACTAAAAATAATAACATTAATTAAATAAAAGTTTATATTTCCAAATAAAATTTAATCATAATTATTAAAAATGTAAAAGTTAATTATTAAAAAAAGGAGGATTAATTTTTGTCATTACAAGCAGCAGAACTCTTTGATAATTTTACAGAATTAACACCATCAGAATTTTTTAGAAAAAATAAGCAAATGTTAGGGTTTTCAGGAAAAATTAGATCATTAACCATGGTTTTTCATGAACTTATAACCAATAGCTTTGATGCATGTGAAGAATCTGGAATATTGCCAGAAATAAAAATTGATTTAAGAAAAATAGCCGAGGATCATTATATTTTAAAACATACAGATAATGGACCAGGAATTCCAGAAGCATTTATTATGAAAGTATACTGCACAATGTTTGCTGGATCAAAATTTAGAAATATCCAATCAAGAGGTCAACAAGGTTTAGGTTGTAGTGGTTGTGTAATGTTATCTCAAATGTCAACAGGTCAAGCTACAACAGTTACATCTGCATATCAAGAAAATGGAGAACTTAAAGGAGTAAAAATGACATTTAAAATGGATATGAAAAAAAATAAAGGAATGTTATTAAAAAAAGAATATTTTACTCCTAAAGAAACTGGTGTGACCATTGAATTACAATTAAAAGATGTTTCATACAAATTGACTCAACAAGGTGCATTTGAATATATTAGACGAACAATGGTTGGAAATCCTCATGCCCAAATATTCTTTAGAAGTCCAAATAAAGATGAAAACGGAAATCGTCGAGAATATCTTTTTAAAAGAGCAGCAGATATTGTTCCAATTTTACCAACAGAAGTTCTTCCACATCCAAAAGGGATTACTGCTGATGATTTAATTTTTATGGGAAAACATACCGAGAAAAAAAGAATTAGAACTTTACTAACAGAATCTCTTTCTAGGTTGTCTAAGAAAAAAGCAGATGAAATAGAAGATATTACTAAAATAAACTTCAATAAACAACCTAAAAATATGAAATGGGAAGAAGCAGAGAATATTGTAAAAGCTATTTCCACAATGAAATTTATGGCTCCACCTACATCTGGTTTAATCCCAATTGGCAATGAACAGATAGAAAAGGGTATGGTTGAAATTTTAAAACCTGAATTTGTAGCAACAACTACAAGAAACCCTATTGCGTATCGTGGAGGGGTTGCATTTATTGTAGAAGCAGGAATAGCTTATGGTGGGGAATCTGGAAGGATTGTTTCAGATCAAAAGAAATCAGAAATTATGAGATTTGCAAATAGAGTTCCATTAACCTTTGATGAAGGAAGTTGTGCAATTACAGAGTCTTTAAAGAGTATTGATTGGAAACGATATGGAATAAAAGATTTAGAAAACACTCCTCTTACATTATTTATTAATATTATCTCTACTCAAGTTCCATATCAATCCACAGGAAAACAAAGCATAGCTCCAGAAAAAGAGATAATTGTGGAAGTAAAGCAAGCCACAATGAAAATAGCTCGTAAGCTTCAGAAATATCTAAGAGCAAAGAAAGCTGAAAAAGAAAAAGCAATGCGATCTAAAATTTTTGAAGAGTATGTTCCATTAATAATAGAAGAAGCAGCTAAACTTGGAGAAACAGGTGTTCCTGAATATCATGAAGTTCTATCAAAAGTCACAAAACGAGCTTTAGCAGAATTATTAGGTGAAGATCCTGATAAAATTGAAATTAATGAAATTGATAAATCTAATAATACAAGTAATGAAAATAAAAATTTTAAAAAAGAAAATACAGGAAATAATGACACTATATCAAAAGAAGATATGAAAGAAAATACTAAAAAAAATATGACCTTAGATAATTTTGTTGATCATAATAAATAAGTAATATTAATAGTAAATAAGTAATATTAATAATAATCAAATGATAAGGACAACAATAACAAATAGTGTAAGAAAATATTGTAGACGGTGAATAAATGACTGAAAAAATTAAAAATCCAATTAACAATAGAAAAGAAATAACAATAAATAAACTTAAAGGATTAGGACAATCGATTATTGAAGATGTTGAAAACAAAGAGATACCAAGTCTTAAAATACCATCAAGAGGGACTGGAAATATTGTTTACGATGAAAATAAAAGATATTATGTTTTAGGGGATAGATATGGAAAAAGATCCCTTGGAAATGTTAAACAAATTAAAAAAATAGGACAAATGATGTATGTGTCAAATTTTTGTAAAGATCTTGTGAATCGAGAAAAAACAGCCACTTTAAGGGAAATGTATTATGTTAGTGAAGGTTGGGGAATGAGTTTTTCAGACCAAAATGAATCTAATATCTTGGCAGAGGATTTGGAAGTTACTTTGGGTGCTTCAAGAGAAGATTTAGGTTTAATGCCCGAAGAAGATGGAGCATCAGTTTATGGAAACATAACTCTTCAAGAAGGAGAAGTAGAAATAAACGCACTTAAATCTGGAAAATCTGGATATACTATTTCTCCCACAATCGATGAAGTCGATTTTGTTGATCATAATGTTGAGAGAGTCATTGCTGTTGAAACAATGGGAATGTTTCATAGAATGGTTCAAGAAAAAGCATATGATAAATTTAATACATTGATTGTTGGACTTAAAGGACAAGCAGCAAGAGCAACAAGACGATTTTTAAAAAGAGTTAGCACAGAATTAAAACTTCCTGTTTACATTTGTAATGATGGAGATCCATGGGGCTTCCATATAGCTATGGTTATAATTTCTGGAAGTGCTAAACTTGCCCATGTCAATCATGACTTAGCCACCCCAGATGCTAAATTTTTAGGTGTTACTGCAAGTGATATTATTAATTATGATCTTCCTACAGACCCTTTAAAAGAAGTAGACATAATGCGATTAAAAGAACTTGCAAAAGATCCAAGATATAAAAATAAGCAGTGGCAAAACGAAATTAAAAAAATGCTTAAAATAGGTAAAAAAGCAGAACAACAAGCATTCTCAAAATATGGTTTGGAATATGTTGTTGATACTTATTTCCCTGAAAAATTAGAAAATATCTAAAAATAACAACACCATATCAATATTCTTTAATTAATTTACTATTTAATAATTATTTTCTACTTAATAATTATTTTCTACTTAATATGAGTTTATAACTAATTTAGATTAATTATATATTAAATATTAATTACACATAACTAAAAGAAGATATTAAATCTATTAAATATATTAAATATATTAATACTAATTAAATATTATCTAAAAAATATTATAATAAAAATAAAATTAAATTCAATATTATTTGATTAAATAAAAATAAAAATAAAATATTTATGAGAAAAATTTATTAAAATAAAAAAAGATAATATAATTTGTTTTATTTAATTAAAAAAAATTAAAATAATTAAGAAAAATGTCTGTTTCATAATTGATATTTTTAAGAATTTTTATAAAATTAATATTAAAGAGTATTAGAATTTAAGTTTTAAATAATTTAACAGATCAAAATTGAATTTAAAGAAAAATCAAAGATTTTTTCTAAATTAACTTTGTTAATTAAAGAGAACTTAGTTTTCTACTTAACTTCGTTAAGTAAAATAAATCAATATTTGCCAAAATATAGTTTTGGAACAGACCAAAAAATGTGCTGTCAAAATCAACTTACTTAAAGTAATATTAATTACATGGATTATTGGGTAAATTAAATTTTAAGAGATCTTAAGGTATTTTTATTTAACTCGAAGTAAGTAAAAATTGTCAGTGCCATAAAAAATTAAAAACAGTGTTTTAAATGGCTAAAATTAAAGTTGCAATAAATGGATATGGAACTATAGGAAAAAGAGTTGCTGATGCTGTGGCATTACAAAACGATATGGAAGTTGTTGGAGTTAGTAAAACTCGTCCAAATTATGAATCAAAAATAGCTACTCAAAAGGGGTATGATTTGTATATTGGAATTCCTGAAAGAGAAAATCTTTTTAATGAAGCAGAAATTGAGGTTTCTGGAATTGTTGATGACATGATTAGTAAAGCCGATGTTATTGTAGACTGCACACCTGGAAATATAGGGTCTGAAAATCTTGAAAAATATAAAAAAGCTGGAGTTAAAGCAATATATCAAGGTGGAGAAAAACATGAGCTTACTGGACTTTCATTTAATTCTTTTGGTAATTATGATGATTCTTTAGGAAAGGAATTTACAAGAGTTGTTTCATGTAATACTACTGGATTAACTCGCAGTTTAAAACCTATAGATGATTTAATTGGAATTAAAAAAGTTCGTGCAGTTATGGTTAGACGTGGTAGTGATCCTTATCAAGTTAATAAAGGTCCTATAAATGCAGTTGTTCCTAATCCCCCAACAGTTCCTTCTCATCATGGTCCAGACCTTCAAACCGTTATGAATGGAGTAAATATTGTAACTATGGCATTACTTGTTCCAACTACTTTAATGCACCAACATAACTTAATGGTTGAACTTAAAGATGATATTTCAGTTGATGATATAATTAATACATGGGAAAAAAGGTCAAGAGTTCTATTACTCAATGCAAAAGATGGATTAGGATCTACAGCAGAGTTTATGGAATATGCTAAGGAATTAGGTAGAAATAGAAACGATTTATATGAGATACCTATATGGAAAGAATCAATAAATGTTGTTAATGATGAATTATTCTATATGCAAGCTGTTCATCAAGAATCAGATGTTGTTCCTGAAAATGTTGATGCTATACGATCATTATGTGAATTAGAAGAAGATAACGAAAAATCAATAGCTAAGACCAACAAAGCAATGGGAATTTTATAATGTTGCTTAATATGTTAGATACAGATATTAAAGTAAATAATAAACTAAATAAGAATAATAAACTAAATAAAAAAATAAAAAGTTATGATTCCTAAAATTATTTTTGGTCCAGCTGGAAGACCTATAAACTTTAAAGGACCTGGATATAAAGCATCACAATACATTAAAAATGAAGGTCTTGATGCCTATGAATATCAAGGAGGAAGAGGTCTTAAAATAGGTGAAAAATCTGCGAGAATATTAAAAAATAATTCCAATGAAAACAATGTTCTTGTTTCAATTCATGCTCCATATTTTATTAATTTATCTTCAAATAAAGAAAAAATAATTGAAAATAGTATTGATATTCTTTTTAAAGCTGCTCAAGTAGCAGATTGGATGGGTGCATATAGAATTGTTTTTCACCCAGGATACTACTTAAAAAATAATAATTCAAGTTTTGATAAAGTTAATAGTTTAAAAATAGCTATTTCGACTATTAAAAAACTTTTTGAAAAATTAGATGAAAATAATATAAATAATTTTTGTTTTGCTCCTGAAACCACAGGTAAAAAATCTCAATTAGGAAATCTTGAAGAAATAATAGCTATTTGCAATGAATTCGACCAATTTAAACCTACAATTGATTTCGCACATTTATATGCAAGAAATGAAGGAAATATTAAAACTAAACAAGATTTTAATTCAATTTTATCTAAATTAGAAGATGAATTAAATATTGATAGACTTCATTGTCATTTTACAAGAATTGAATATTCTAAATCTGGTGAAAAACGGCATCACACATTAGCTGAAAGTAATTTTGGTCTAGAACCAGAATTACTATTAAAATCCTTGGTTGAAAATGATTTTAAAGCAACAATTATCTGTGAATCCCCTCTTTTAGATGAAGATGCATTAATACTAAAAAATATTTATGAAAATTTAATTTAAGAAGTATTTTAAAGAAAAAAATTATAAAAAAATAAAAATAAGAAATATAAACTAAATATAATAATAAAAATAAAAATAAAATAAAAATAAAAATAAAATAAAAATAAAATAAAAATAAAATAAAAATAAAATAAAAATAAAATACAAAAAAATAGTTTGGAATACCATTAATAAATTTATTTATAGGTAAAATAATGAAATTAAATAATTTATCTCAAGAGATACCCATAGCTGCAAGTAGTATAGTTTTTGCGAATGTCGATAAAAAAGATGAGGCGAAAAAAATAGTTATAGAAGAAGCTGGATTTCCCTTTAAATTAAACTTCATGGAAAATCCTAAAATTGAAATAAAGGATAAAACTCTTTTTGAACATTATGCAAGAGAACAATGGTATGGTTCTCCAGCTATTGAAGGATCATATTTATTCGATCAAAAAATTTTGCCAGATTATGGATTTAAAATAATATCTGCAATACCAAATGATAGTATTATTGGAGATAACACTGAAATTATTCTTTTGAATGAAGAAAAAAGAGAAAATGAGAATATCAAAAAAATTGAATCAAATTTAACTATTAATGATGTAATTGGTCAAGAAAAAGCAAAAAATAAATGTAAAATAATTAAAAAATATCTTGAAAATCCAGAACAATTTGGTGAATGGGGTCCAAATAATATTTTATTTTATGGAAATCCTGGAACAGGTAAAACAATGTTAGTAAAAGCATTATCTAATGATCTTGATATCCCATTTCATTTAATTAAAGCAACAAATTTAATTGGAGACCATGTTGGAGATGGAGCAAGACAAATACACGATCTTTTTGAAAATGCAAGAGAATCAACCCATGCAATAATTTTTATAGATGAAATTGATGCAATAGCTTTACATAGGCAGTATCAATCTCTTAGGGGGGATGTTTCAGAAATAGTTAATGCTCTTTTAAGTGAAATGGACGGAATTTCAGAAAATGAAGGAATCATAACAATAGCTGCAACCAACAATCCAGAACAATTAGATTTTGCTGTTAGAAGCCGTTTTGAAGATGAATTTGAATTTACATTACCTACAGAAGCTGAAAGAACAGAAATATTTAAAAAATATATCTCAACATTACCATTAAAAGTGGAATTAACTCCAAAAAAGTTATCAAAAATGACTGATAAATTTTCAGGACGAGATATTAAAGAAAAAGTTCTTAAATCATCATTGCATATTGCAATAGCTGATGGAAAGGAAAAAATAACATCAAAAGAAATTAATGCATCAATTAATAATCATTTAAAGAAATCAGAAACTCCAAAAAACATGTTTGTATAAAATAAACAGAGTATGTACTTAAATTACATAATTAGTGAGATTCAAATAATTTTTAATTAGTAATTAGTAATTAGTAATTTTGTTTTTGTTTTTGTTTTTTTCTTTGAAATTGGTTAAAAATTTAACTAATAAATTAAATTTATTATAAACTTAAAATTAGTTTTATTCATAATTAAAAATACATTTTATACTATTTATAACATCGTCTTCATCATTTAAAGCTGCTTGTTTTATATTAATCGAAATATTGTGAAAAATCTTATTAACAATAGATTTAGAAAGATTTTCAACAATTTTTTCTTGATTATTAATCATATCTCTAAAATCAACAATTTCATTATCATTATTGATAGTATTATTAATATTTTCAATATTATTTTTATTATTTTTAGTATTAATATTATTTTTAGTATTAATATTAGTATTAATATTCTTGATATTATTAGTTATATTATTAGATTCAAAATTAAAATTTATTAATTTCTTAAAAGTATTATGTTCTAATTTATAAATAGCTTTTTGAAATTCATCTTTTCTTATTTTTTCCATTGCGATTCTTATATCTGAAAGTAATCCTTCTATATCCATAGTTTTAAATGAATTTTTAAGAAGTTTAAATTCCGAATTGATAATTTCATTAGCTTGTATAACTTCTTTTTGTCTTAATTCTTTATTTTTTTCACCAATTTCTCGTAAATCATCAATATTAAATAGTTTTATCCCTAAATCTTTAACATTTTCATCAATATCTCGAGGATTAGCTAAATCAATTATAACCATAGGTTTATATTCATAATTTTCTAATAAATAGTTATATTTAGAATTATCATTTTCTAATGAGCATTTATCTTCAGAATTATCATTTTTTAAAGTTTTAATAAATCTTTCTTTATTTAATATTATATGTGGGGAACCTGTTGCACTAATAATTAAATCAGCATCAATTAATTTATTATTTAAATCATCAAGAAGAATAGCTTCACCATTTAACTCTTCAGCCAGACGAACAGCCCTATAAAATGTCCGATTAGCAACAAAAATAGCATTTAAATTTTTTTCATTAAGCGCTTTTGCTACAAGTGTTCCCATCTCACCAGCACCAATTACAAGAACATTTTTACCTGTAATATCTTTTAAATGTTTTTGTGCTAAATCAACAGCTGCAGAACCAATAGAAATGGAACCACGATTAATTTTAGTTTTATTTCTAACAACTTGACCAACATGAATAGCTTTTGTAAAAAGAAGATCTAAAACTTTTCCACAATGTCCTTCATCATAACTTTTCTTCTTAGCATCTTTAATTTGTCCTAAAATCTGATCTTCACCAATAATCATTGATTCCAAACCAGAACTAAGCTTTAATAAATGTAAAATAGCTGAATCTCCATAGTGAATAATTAAATTATCATTATCTGAATCTAAAAGTGGATGATTAAATACACATTGATCATTATGGATAAAAATCTCTTTTCTGTTGCAGGTATTTATTTCTACATATTCATTAATACTGAATTCATTTTTAAATTCATTGAATAATTTTTTTAAATCATCTCCAGTATTTTCAAGAGTTTCAATATCTGCAAACTTATGATCAACACGAATATTAATAATCATTTAAAATCTCCATTACAAATCGCTATTAGAAAAAGTTTATTATAAATTTCCATTACAAAACATTCATTACAAAACTTTTATTATACATATTTCAATATTTCATTAGAGAATACATTATTTATCTTCTAAAATAGAATTTAATATATTATTATCAACATATTCCTTAGCTACTTCAAATTCTCCATTATCTAAAAATTTTTCAATATTTTCATCACTAAAAATTATTTCTAAATATTCTTTTCTTTTTCTTTGAGATTTGAGTTTTTTCTTTAGGATATCTCTACAGTAATCTTGAAGTTTTATTTGAAGAACTTCTTTAGTGCTTATAATACTTTCAATTTTTTTTCTAATTTCTCGAGCCATTAAAGGACTTTTTCCACCAGTAAAAATTGAAATTTCTAGATCATCTATGTTAACTTTTGTTGGAACAATTAAATTGCCTTTATCAGGAAAATCTGCACGATTTAACAATTTATCTTTAGCTAAAACACTCGTATAGTCATTTAAATTAGAATCTGTACTTGCAATAACTACGATGTCTGCCCATTTTACAGAATTTTTTATTTCATCTAAATTAAAACCATTAATTATTTCCATATCTGAATTTAAAATCTCATCACAAAAATTTTCACCAATAATTTTAACATTAGCTTTAGAATTATAAAACCTCAAAGCTCTTCGAGTTCCAACTTCACCTGAACCCAAAACAAATACATTTTTTCCATCAAGTTTTAAATAAAGAGAAGTTCCATCAAACATAACATTCATTATTAATATTCATCTTTTTCTAATTTTTGCATTTTTAGAAGTTTTGCAGCTATTTTAATATCGTTATTACTATCTTCTAAAACTTTTTCAGCATCTTCTGGAGATACATTAAATGTTTCAACTAATGCATTAATCTGTTCTTTAGTATAATCTTTTCCATTGGAAACTAAAAGTTCAGACAATTCTTTTTTAAGAGTTAAATATTCCTCTTCATCCATTCCAATATTCATCATAACCATATCCCTCAGTGGACAAGGTTTTGAGGTTTTGCAACACCAAACCATGGACCCAAAACAAGTTCCAGTTCCCTCTCCAAGTCTTGTTTTTTTTCCAAATTCAGTTTTTATATCAATATATTCTTGTGGAGAAACCTTTACATCTTCAAGAGCATATAAAATTGGACACGGTTTTACTGGAGGGCAACAAAATGCTAATGCCCTACTATCTCCTCCTCTACAAACGTGTGACGGTGCATCATCCCATGACATTTAATAAATCCTCATAATTTTGATTAATATTAAGTTTAAAATAATACAAAATAATTATTAAACAATTATTAAACAATTATTAAATAACTAATTAAAATACCAATATTAAGATTTGTAATATAAATAATAATTGTAATGATATTAATAATAATTATAGTAATAATTATAGTAAAAATAATAGAAATAATAATAATATAATAATATAATAATAATTGTAGTAATAAGTATAGTAATAATAATAGAAATGATAATAGAAATGATAAAAATTATTAATTAAAATATAAAAAATAAACTAATTTTCTTAATCAGTTAACATTTCATCTTTTTCTTTTGGTGAAAGTTCTGGAACAATTTCATTTGGAGTTCCAATCTTTAAAACTTTTCCTCCTCTCATTAAAGCAGTTCTATCACAAACATCTAAAACAAAATCCATATCATGAGAAATAATTAAAAATGTCTGATTTAAATCTTGTCTTGCTTTTAAAATAGAGTCTGTAACTTGAATTCTTGTAATTGGATCCATAGTTCCAGTTGGTTCATCTAAAATAACAATAGTTGGTTCTTTAATTAAAACTTGAGCAATAGCTACCCTATGTTTTTCACCAACACTTAATTTTTCAGGTTCTTTATCCAAAATACTCATTGCGTAATTAGTATCAAATCCAACAGCTTTTAAAACTTCAATAGCTTTTATTTTAGCGAATTCTGCAGGGAATTCTAAGCTAATAGCTTCAGTTAAATTATCTAAAACAGTTCTATGGGGATATAAAGAGTATTCTTGATGAAGTAAACCAATATATGGAATAATTCTTCCTCTTCCCAGTGGACCAGGGACTTTCATATCAATCCATTGATCTCCTAAACGAACATTGATTTCTCCACTACTTGGTTCAGTTAAACCAACAAGCATTCGAGATAATGTAGTTTTTCCAGAACCACTTAAACCAACTATTCCAAAAATTTCTCCTTCATTTATTTTAAGTGAAATTTCATCAACAGCTTTTATAACTCCTCTATCAATGGAATAATAGTGTTTTTTAGCTTTTTCAATATCAATAATTGGTCCACCAGTCTTGTATTCGTCGACATGTTTTGGTAAAGGAACAGTTTTTAAGAAATTCTCAACAACAATATCAGATACATTATTTTCAACGATTTCACCATTATCTAACCAAATAACTTTATCTGCAAGTAAATTCATAACTTCTGGCCAATGTGAAGTTATTAACATCGTGACTCCTTTATTTTTAACTCCTTCAAGTAATGTTTCATGGATATACTCTGCAGTTTGAGGATCTAATGTTCCTGTAGGTTCATCTGCTAAAAACATCATAGGATTTTTAGCTATTTGCCTTGCAAGAACTACTCTTTGCTTTTCTCCACCACTTAAATCTCTTGCAATATGTGTCACCCTATGATTCATTTGAACCATTTCTAATAGCTCTAATGCAGCATAAAGTTTTTCTTCATAATCTCCATCGCCAAGTGCTTCCAAAACATTTTCAATAACCGTTTCTTCATCATATAAAGCAAAATTTCTCTGAAGCATTATTGATATTCGTCTTCGAATAGCTGAAAAGATTTTTCTATCAGTATTCCAAAAATCAACTGTTTTTAATTCTAATTTTCCACCACACTTACATGTTTGAGATTCTTTTGACGGTGGCTCAATAGTTAAACATTTCTCACAAATAGCTAAATTATAAATAACCTTTCCACTATCTGGACGATATTCTTTGATTCCTCTCAACATATTAATTAAAACAGACTTGCCTGAGCCACTTCTACCAAGTATTCCCAAAACTTCGCCTTCATTTATTTCAATATTGATATTTTTTAAAACATCAACTTGATCAAAGGTTTTATTAATATTTTCAAGCGTTATAAAAGTCATTTTACACCAATAAAATCATAATGTTTAATAATAAAAATCATAATTTCTAATAATTTTTCTAATAATAATATTAACAATAATTTTAATAATAATTTTAGTAATACTTTTAGTAATAATTCTAATGATAATAATAATTATAATAGTAATAATAATTATAATAGTAATAATAATTATAATAGTAATAATAGTAATAATAATTAATATTGTTTAACACATAATTAAATTTAACACATAATTAATAGTTAATTAAAGTTATAACCTGCTTCAAAAGCAGCAATATTTTTATTTTCAGTCCCTTTTGGGACAGATGATAAAATAGCATTTTTAGCAGCATCATAACTAATAATATCTGTAAATTTAGTAATAGCTCCAATCATAACAATATTTGCGACTATTTTTAATCCAATATCTTCTTCTGCAGTCCTTGTTGCTCTGGCATGATAGACATTAATATTATTTTTATTAATAAATTTGATTATTTCTTCTTCTACAACCATATCGGGATCAATAATTAAAATACCATTTTCTTTTAAATCATTTAAATATTTAATTAGTGCTTCTTGTGACATTGCAACAAAAATATCTGGATTTTGAACTTTTGGATAATCAATTTCATCATCAGAAATAATAAGTTCCGTTTTGGAAGCACCTCCACGTGCTTCAGGTCCATAAGATTGGGTTTGAACTGCTTCTTTTCCATCAAAAATTGAAGCTGCTTTTCCAAGGATGATTCCTGCGAGAATAACTCCTTGTCCACCAAATCCTGCAATTCTAACTTCTTTTCTCATTTTATCCCTTTAATTTGTTTTTAATAAAATTTCCTTTAATTAAGACATGATTATGAATAAATAAGTAGATTAATTGATAATTAAATTAATTAATAATTAGATAAATTGATAATTAGATAAATTAATGATTAGATAAATTAGTTAATAAAAAATTATAATTAAATTACAATTAAATTATAATCAATATATTCAACAAATAATTTATAAATATGCTGATTTTCTAAGAGGAATTTCACCACTTTCTACTTTGGTTAATTCTTCAAGTTCTAAACTTAGTTCTGGTTTTGATTTATTAATATATTCTCCAATTATTATTTTTCCAAGAAGTTCTTCTTCATTACCATCTTGAATTTTTTTATCTGCGAGTGCTTTAAATATAGAATTCTCTTTAAACATTCTAATCATATCCACAGGAGTTTTCATCTTGTTTTTACGTCCAAAATATGTTGGGCATTGAGAAATCACTTCAATAAATGAAAAACCTGGATTTTCTAAAGCAGTCTTAATTGAAATGGATAATGGCACAGCATGAGCAGTTGTCCATTTAGCCACATAAGAAGCACCAGCACTTGTAACTAACTTAGATAAATCAAATGGAGTATCTTTAACTCCATAAGGCGCAGTAGTTCCAAAACTACCTTCAGGAGAAGTTGGACTTACTTGTCCTCCAGTCATTCCATAGATACTATTGTTAATGCAGATAACAGTAAGGTCTATATTTCTTCTTGCTGCATGAATTAAATGATTTCCACCAATAGCAGCTGCATCACCATCTCCTGTAAAAGCTACAACATTTAAATCAGGATTTCCAAGTTTTAATCCCGTAGCAAAGCTTAATCCTCTTCCATGAGTTGTATGAAGTGAATCACATTTAACATAACCTGGAATACGAGAAGAACATCCAATTCCAGAAACCATAGCTATTTCATCAAAGTTAATTTTAGATTTTTCCATTCCTTTAAAAAAGCTGTTTAAAATTATGCCATTTCCACAACCAGCACAAAAAATATGGGGTAATCTGTCTTTTCTAAGATATTTTAAGAAAGGATTTTCTTTATTTAAACGGACATTTTCTAAGTTAATAGTCTTTTCTGATATTTTTGCCATTATAAAACCTCCTTAATTTTAGAAAGTATTTCATTTGATTTATGAAGTTCCCCTCCAATTTTTCCAATTAAATGGACATTAGCATCGTCTTTAGCAACTCTTTCAACTTCATGAACCATTTGACCTAAATTCATTTCTGCTACAATTATTTCTTTTGCAGTTTTAGCTATTTTTTTAACTTCTTCTTCTGGGAAAGGCCATGGAGTATCAATTTTTAAATATCCTGCTTTTATTCCTTCATCTCTTGCATCACTAATTGCTTTAGCAACTGAACGAACAGGAGAGCCATAAGAAATTAAAACAACATCTGCATCATCACAAAAAACTTCTTTAACAGAAACAATATCTTTTCTATTATCTAAAATTTTGCCTACAATACGTTTAACTAATTTTTCATGGACTTTAGGATTTGAAGGACTTGGATAACCATTTTCTTCATGAGTTAAACCTGTTACAGATAAATTATATCCATCACCAAATGCAGGCATTTCATAAGTTCCGTCTTCAAAATTATCAAATGGTAAAAATTCATTAGGGTTTAAAGAAGGTTTTTTTCGTCTGTAAACTATTTTATTTATCTCTTTATCACTTGGAATAGTTATTTTTTCTCTCATGTGTCCAATAACCTCATCAGCTACTATTGTTACTGGAACTCGATATTTTTCAGATAGATTAAATGCTTTAATTGTAAAATCAAAGAATTCTTGAACTGAAGATGGAGATAAAGCTATTGGTTCATAATCCCCATGAGAACCCCATCTCACTTGCATCATATCTGCTTGCGCTGCCATTGTTGGTTGACCTGTTGAGGGAGAACCCCTTTGAACGTTAACAAAAACCACAGGGGTTTCAGTTAGGTGTGCATAGCCAATGTTTTCCTGCATAAGAGAAATTCCTGGACCAGAACTAGCAGTCATTGCTTTTACTCCACTCCAACTTGCCCCAATAATAGCTCCAGCTGCTGAAAGTTCATCTTCCATTTGAATAAATGTTCCACCATTTTTTGGAAGCAAACGTGCTAATGTTTCAGCTATTTCTGTTGATGGAGTAATAGGATAACCTGCAAAGAACTTACATCCTGCTTTTAAAGCTCCTAATGCACATGCCTCATTTCCTTGAACAAATATTTCTTCCCCCATGTTAATCCTCCACGAATGTTGCTTGATCTGGACACATCATTTCACAAAGATGACATTTTATACACTTATCTATATTCACTGGCATAGGAACTTGAACATCTTTCTCATTAAAAACATCTGCTTTTTCATAAACTCCTTTAGGGCATGATTCTATACAAATATCACACCCTTTACAAAAGTTATGATCTATTTTAATCATAAACGACACTTCCCAGTTATAATAACATTATAATATTAATAAAATACTAATATTAATAGAACTAATAATATTAATAATACTAATGATATTAATACTAATAACATTAACAAAAATAAAAATATTAATAAATTATTTAAATCAAATTCAAAAAAATAGTAAAATACTAAGAAAATAAATATTTATATATAATATATAATTATTTTAATTTAAATATTTAATTAAAAATTAAAAAATAATAACTATTTAACTATAATTAATAATAATTAATAATGATATTAAATTAAAGACAATAATAATTAGAGATAATTAAAGATAATTAAAAAAAAGAAAAAATTAAATACTTAACATTAAATACTTAACATTAAAAAAATTTATAAACTATTATAAATTCTTATAAACTCTTATAAACTCTTATAAATACTTATGAATAATTATAAATAATTATAATTGCTAAAATCAATAAAATATTAGATATTAAAAAGATAGAACAAATATTATTCAATAATTTTTTCAACAAACATTAATGGATAGCTTAATTCTTCAACAAATCGCATTCTAATATGAACTTCAACATCCTGTATTTTAGAAACAATTTTAACATTTAACATGTCTCCAGATAAGGAAACATAATCATACTCTGTGTTTTCATTCATTATCTTATTTAACTCTATTGAAACTTCAACATCAACAACAGCTGGCTGTAGTTTAATTGAATTAGAAATAGCTATTTCTAAATTTTTTGCAGTTTTAAAATTTACTGGAGTTCCAATAAATTGATGGAACAAAGCTCCCATACTAATACCTCCTTCAAAAATAGCTCGTTCTCTTGAAGTAATATTAGAAAAATATTTATTTTCAACATCCATGTAATATTCCTCATTCTTTAAAGTTATTATGCCTTTCATGAAATTATAACACCATTTATAAAATTATAAATTAAAATAAATAAAATTAATAAAAATACACGCAACAATTAAACAATTAAATAATTAAATAACTATATTTTAAAAGAATTATATTTTAAAACAATAGCTATTAAAATCCTAAAAATCCTAAAAATCCAAATATTGCAGGGGAAACTGGGAAAAAACATAATCCAAATAATACTATTGAAATTACAATGATTTCTATTAAAATTATCTTCCTATCTTCTTTTATTGGATATAAATAGCTAAAAATTAAACCAATAGCTAAAAATCCTATAGCAATATAGTTTGAATAATTTTCATTTGGATTTGTAACTATGTACTTATCAACTAATGGCTCTTGAGATACAGGTTCTGCTTCCACAATCAAACGATTTATAGATGTTCCAATAGGATCACAGGTTATAAGATAAATAGTTTTTGACATATTCCCCATTTCAATGGTGTGACTTGCTGGAACAATATATGTTTTAGTTACAGTGTAATTAACCTCACCAACACCTGCCCAATCAACTATGACTGTGTCATTAGGTTTTACTTCATTTAATCTAAAAAATGGCGAACCCAATAATGTTCTATGGCCATGAAAAATGATTTTTCCTTCGTTTGGCTTTGAAGAAAGCTCATCAATCATTACACCCTCAGATAATGAATTAAAATTAGCTTTTTCATCTAAATTAATTGATGGAACCTTTAAAACAGGTGTTGAAATGTTTTTATCAATAGTTGTCTTATATGAGAAATAGCTAACTTCTTGCATTGCATACAATGAAATAAATAAAATAGCTATTACAATAATGATTGTAGTCTTTTTCATAAAAATCCATTATAATTATAATAAAAATATTAAATAATATAATAATTATCTTTATCATATTATTTAAATTTGTTGATTAAAAATTTAAATATAAAATTAAAAGACTGTAGAATTAAAGGAATATAGAATTAAAGGAATATGGAATTAAATGAATATAGAATTAAATTGTTTATAATTTACTATAAACCTTAATAAATACACATACTAAGAATAGGTTTCTTTTAATTCATTAATCATCCAATTTGGAGCATTTGATGAAGGAATAGTTATAATCAAATCTTCCATATTATTTAAAATAAAAGTAACATCACTACGAGGAACTTCTAACAATACAATATAATCAACATCTAATTCCGCTAAATTAGATTCTCGTTCATATTGAGAAAGTTTCAACCCATAATCGTTTAAAACTCCATCAATCAAACTCTCATCATTACCTCCAGCTGCAATACTTTGAAGTAATTGTTCAACATCCGTAGAAAAAGAATTTTGATTTTCTTGTAAATTAATAACTTCATTATGGGTATTAGATTTGGTTTTAAGATAATTTACATCAATAACACCACTATCCTTTGAACGTAAAATAGCTAAAACAGTAGCACCACTAATAACTGGATAATTTTCATTAACATTCCCAATATCATTTAAAATATCCGTATTGGAATTAGAATTGGAATTGTTTTGTAAATTTTGACCATTATCGCCATTATTAACATTATTAATATTATCTATATTATTATTCCCATTATTATTTCCATTATTATTAATATCCTCACTGTTATTAATATTATTATCGCTACCTTCATTTCCAGTATTATGGCTATTACTCCCAGTATTTTCAGATTCAAGGAAATAAACATCAGTAATACTTCCAACAGAGATTAATCCTCCTCCAGCTTGAAGACGTGAAATTAATAATGGAACAACAACTGTATCTGGAGTTTTAAATTCAATATTTGATAAAACAGTTCCATCATTTTCATTTATAATTTTTTTAGCTTCATCAATATTCATTATCACATTTCGAGAGCTATTTGCAGTATATGTTGCCATTACTCGTGAAAAATTATCTTTTACTGAATTTATTTCTCTGTTTTGATAATTTCTCCACGAAACAGTAGCAGGACGAATAATATCAATTGAATTAACTTCGTTTGGAGAATTAGCATTTTCAATTTCGGATTTTAATGAGATAGTCTCCGAATCTACCAACAAAGGACCTTTGTATAATGAATTTAATTCATTTAACTTAATTGTTTTGGCTGTGTTAAGTTCTTCTTGAAAAGGAGATAAAATAAGAAAGTAATAAGCTGAAAATATTAATACAACAATTATTACTCCAAAAATAGCTGCACCAACATGAATTTTCTTATTATCCTCATTATCTTTTTGATAACTATTGTTTTCATCAGTTTTATTGAATAATTTGTTTAAAGAATACAATATTTTAGAAAACGGATCATTATTTTTTAGTTTTGAATTATTTTTATGGCTATTATCCTGAACTTTTTTAATATTATCCCTTAAAGTATTTACATCATAATTTTTCTTAGGTTCTTTTAGATTAGATTTAATAAAATTGTGATTTTGATCATATTTGTGTTCTTGCTTAGACAAAGGACTAATAAAAACAGAATTGTCCCGTTTTTCATGATTTTTATTATTATTATTATTAGTATTATTGGCATTATTATTAAAATTAGCATTATTATTCGTATTATTAATCTTACTATTCTTATTACTATTCTTATTACTATTATTATTATCATTATCATTATTGATATTATTATTACTATTATTATTAACATCCATATTGAGATTATTATTGTTATTGCTCATATTTTGTATATTCTTTAAGAATTTTAAACTTTTATCGTCTACAATATTATTTTTATTGCTTTTATCATTATCAATATCATTAAATTTCTTATTTTCAATATTTTTATTAACATTAATGTTTTTATCATTATTAAAATTATTATCTTTAATATTATTAACCTTAAAATTATTATAATTATTAGTTTTTGTCTTAGAATTAGTATTTAATAAATTAAAATCATTATGTTTATTAGTATCATTATTATTTTCTTTTTCTTTATCAAAATCATAAGGAATAAAAGAATCAAAAAGTTTAGAACATTTATTATAAAAACTTTTTAATTTATGAAAATATTTTTGAAAACTATTAACTTTATTATTATTGCTATTCTTATCATTATTCTTAAATTTTTGATTTAATTCAATATCCTCTTGATTATTTTGGATAAGATCCTTATTCTTTTTAATATCATTATTACTCTTATTGTTTTTTCCAATTTTCAAAATTATCCCTCTTTTAAATAAATATGAAAAATCTAATATTTAAAAAAATAAAAAAAATAAAAATAAAAAAAAGGGAAGTAGATTGATGGATGTGTTTAAATCCGTTTAAAACAAAATTGAGATTAAATAATAATATCGGAGAGAAATGAAAATATCTTAATTTTATAAACAATATAAATTTATATTTATATTTTATATTTTCTTATATTGATTAATTTGATTAAGTAAAAAAAATATTAAAAATAAAAACTAAAATAAAAAAAGATGAAACTGTGTTAAAATATAAATTTCAAAATTAATAAATTTCGTAATATTCAAAGTGTTAAATAACTATGAAATTAACTATGAAATTAACTATGAAATTAATCTACGAAAAACGAAAGGCAAAGAATTGGATGTTAAAAAGGTTTGAAACAAAAAACACACGGAAATCAAGGAGTAAATGAAATCTAATAAAAAAATCCTTTCAATTAACGAAGAAAAATTCTGAAAAATTTATTTAGTTTTACTTATTTTATTTAGTTTTGCTTACTTTAAACTTTAAATTAATTTTAATTAAGTTTAAGTATTGTATTTTTATTTATACTTTTTAAATTAGTAAGATTAGTAATAGTGGTAATAGTAGTAAGATTATTAAAAATAATAAGATTACTAAAAATTATAAAATTACTAAAATCACGAAATATTAAAATTATTGATTTTTTTGAATTAATGGACAAATAAATATCAATATAAATGAAAATATAAATAATAAAATTCCAGGGATATTGATATTATATATTAAAAATCCTCCAGAAGCAAAACTAATTATTAATAAAAAAATTAATATTGCTAAAGGAATAATTATTTTAAAATTATTCAATTTAGGGTATTTAATTGTGCTTATCATTAAAATGCCAGTGAATATATTTAACACTAATAAAAACGACCACAAAATTAATGTTAAATTGTTAAATGTTGAGTTGACATTAAAATTCAATAATCCTGCCAAAACGAAGGAGGAAAAAAGTAATGCATGAAGTGGAATAGGTAAACCGACGAATCCATTAAAATCGATTTTATCTGTGATAACATTAAATCGTGTTAACCGTAGAATACCACAGACAACTATAAATATTCCAACAACTAATCCGATTATTTCCACAACATAAATACCTAAAAATTGAATATTAAATTCAGAAGCTATTTGAAGACTTAAAATATATAATAATACTCCTGGAACAAGACCGAAGGAAATGGCATCAGCAAGAGAGTCAATATTTTTTCCAAAATCTGATTCTCCAGTTCTACCAATTTTCCTTGCAACCCATCCATCTACAGAGTCAAAAATTATAGCAATTATGACAAATAATGCGGATAATTCAAAATTTAGTTTAAAAGCCATTAAAATAGCTAAAAAACCAAATATTAAATTAAGTAATGTGAGATAGTCAGGTATTGCTATAAAATTTCCCATATAAAATTTTTTAAAATTCATAGTTTTTTGACTCCATATAACAATTTTTACAAACTTACTTATAAAGGTTTAGTTTATTTAATAACAAAATAATAATCACTTAATAAAATTTTAATGACATATAAAAACTTTAATAACTTAATAAAATTTTAATGAACTGTAAAAAATTGAATAGCTTAATAAAAATTGAATAGCTTAATAAAAATTGAATGACATATAAAAATTTTAATCACTTAATAAAATTATCAAATATTTTTGGATAATTATTGATAGTTTTGGATAGTTTTGGATATTTAAAAAAGTAAATAAGAAAATAATATTGAACTATAAGTTAATTAAAAATAAAATTTTGATTAATTTTTAAAAATACGACCATAATCTATTTTATCTTTAATTTTATCCGAGGAAATATTTAAATTAAACTTTTTAAATTCATTAACAATATTATTAATGTCTCTATTAAGAAGTTCACGAGCTATAATATGATCAATAACCACAGATTGAGAAACATCAATAATCATAGGATATTCATTATTATTTATTATATTATATGTTGATAAATCTCCATGAACTAATTTTCCGTCGTGTAAAAACTTTTTCCATTCATACATTAATTTTTCAAAGAAATCTTGGGGATTTCGTGGGTTTTGATGCTTTACTGTTTGATATGGATTTCCAATATCATCACCAATAAATTCTAAAAGTAATACATTGTTTAAAACCGTGATGGGTTTTGGAACAAAAACATTAGCCGTGTGGAGACGTTGAAGATTTCTAAATTCTTTATTAACCCATGAAAAAATTAATTGACGTTTATTGTTAGATCTAATCTTAAATCTTGGATCTCCTTGAATATAATATTGCATTTTTTTAAAGTCAGAGGTGGAAATTCTATATATTTTAACAGCAACAAATGTTCCGTCTTTTTTTACCCCTTTTAAAACATTTGCTTCTTTTCCAGTACTAATTGCACCATTTAAGACATCCAAATATCCTTGATTTGCTAATTTATAAAGAGTTTCAAGAGTCTGTTTATCAAATATCTCACTACCAACTCGTTTATTCTCATCTCCTTTAATTCTTTTTTGACCTTCTAATTTTTCAAGGTGTTTATCAGCTTTAGTTATTTTATCGTCCATGAAAAATTCACTAATCCAAATTTAAGATTTTATTTATGTAAATTTTTTATTTTATATTTATTAAAACATATATTATTTAATATTACATTAAAATTACTATTAAAATTATTATTTGAGTATTATTAGAACTATTATTAAAATTAAATTATTATTAGAATTATTATTAGAATTAAAACTATCATTAAAATAATTATTATTTTTATTCTAATTTGTTAAAATATGATTAAAATTATAAATGTTAGATATATTATTCAATATCTTTAGCTATTTTAATTGCACAATACTTTCCACACATAGAACACATGTCTTTATCTTTAATATTGCAATTAAGGCGATATCCAGCTGCTCTTTGACTATCAAATGATAAATCAAATTGTTTTTCCCAATCAAAATTATTCCTTGCCTTAGCCATTTCTTTTTCTTTTGTCCATGCACTTTCAATGCCTTTTGCAACATCTGCAGCTTGTGCTGCAATTTTTGAAGCAATAACACCTTCTTTAACATCTCCAAGGGAGGGTAAAGCTAAATGTTCGGCAGGAGTCACATAACATAGGAAATTAGCTCCAGAAACTGCAGCTAATGTTCCACCAATAGCTGAAGTTATATGGTCATATCCTGGTGCTAAATCAGTCACAATAGGACCTAAAACATAAAATGGTGCTCCATGACAGATGGTTTTTTCAATCTGCATATTCGCAGCTATTTGGTTGTATGGAACATGCCCTGGACCCTCAACCATTACTTGAACATTTGCATCTTGGGCTTTTTTAACTAATCCTCCTAAATTTACAAGTTCTTGGATTTGTGGAATGTCTGTAGCATCTTGAAGTGAACCAGGACGTAATCCATCACCTAATGAAAGAGTAATGTCATATTCATAAGCTATTTCTAATAAATATTCATAGTTTGCATACAATGGATTTTCTTGGTTTGTATGATTTATTAATGCGGCTAAAAATGTTCCTCCACGACTAACAATTCCCATAGCTCTATTAGAATCTTTTAATTTTGAAACTAACTCTTTATTAATCCCACAATGAAGGGTCATAAAATCAACACCTTCTTTTGCTTGATTAATAATTGCATTAAATATATCATCTTCCGTAATGTCTAAAACAGAACCTGATCTATTTTGTGCGATTACTCCAGCTTCATAAATTGGAACTGTGCCTATAGGAACATTAACTGCATTTAATATTTCTTTTCTAAACTCTTTTAATTTTTCTCCTGTGCTTAAGTCCATTACTGCGTCAGCACCATATTTAACAGCTATTTTAGCTTTTTCAACTTCAAGAGAAATATCTTCAAGTTTAGAGGATGATCCAATATTTGCATTAACTTTTGTAGTTAATCCATCTCCAATACCACAACCATCAATTTCATGAAGAATATTTTTAGGAATTACTACTTTTCCATTAGCTATTAAATTAACTAACTTTTGAATATCTATATTTTCAATTTTAGAAACATGTTTCATTTCTTTAGTTATAACACCTTTTTTAGCATCTTCTATTTGAGTCAATTTAATACCTCATGAAATTATATTGATTTTAAGCAGATAATAAAATATTATTTATTTATATTAATTGTATAATCATTTCAATTATATTTTTAATATCTATTTATTTATTTTTAAGTATTTCAATAGATATTTATTTATTCTTAAGTTTTTCAATAGCTAATGGTAATTCTTTACAAAATATTTTTACTTGTTCTTCTGGAATAGAAAAACTCACTCTTAAATACTTATCTCCAAATTGTTTACTTGTATATACTCCTTGTCTTGCGAATATCTTTTTTTTAAGTAAATAATTAGCCAAAGCAACTGGATCTATTCCTGTTTTTTCTATATCAATAGCAAACATATTTCCATCAGATGGATAAGCAACTATATGAATATCATCAATAGAATCTACAGCCGTTTTAATTAATTTTTGATTGTTTCTTGTAGTATTAACAATTGATTCTATCCATTTTGGTTTAGATTCAAGTGCAGCAATAGCTCCTGCTTGGGATATTAAATTAGTTCCCAAATCATTGATTAACTCAGATCTTGTTGCATCAATAATCTCGGGTGTTGATATTACTGCACCTATTCGAAGTCCTGCCATTCCATATATTTTAGAAAAGCTAAAAATGGTTATTGAATGATCAGGAGCATATTTTGCAACAGAAAAATGTTCTCGTGCAAAATCTTTATATGTTATATCATGAAGAAGATATATATCATTTTCTTTAGCTATTTGTGCAAATTCTTTAATCTCTTTTTCGGTGTAAGCAGTTCCAAGTGGGTTTAAAGGATCAATTAAAATTATTAACTTTGTGTTTTCATCAATATTTTGTTTTACAAGTTCGGGAGTTAATTTATATCCACATTCTTCATTATAAATAGGAATAGAACGAATTTCATTAGAAAAACGACTAGCAAATTCATCAATAATTAAATATCCTGGATCACAAGTTATAACATTGTTATGCTTTTTAATAAGCTCACTAATACAGACATAGAGTGATTCTGTTCCTCCAGCTGTGACTAATATATCCATTTCTTCTAAATCCAAGTCTTTAAGTATTAATTTTTGTAAATAAGGAAATCCTTCAGGAGGTGGATATTTACAGTATTCTTTACTTTCAACACATTTAACCATAGCATCTGCAATAAAATCATGTTCATGAAGATGATTTGTATTCTGTCCCATCCATATCATTTCTTTATCTGCAAATACTGAATTAAAGAATTTATTTTTAGAATCATGTCCTTTTGGGGGGATTTTTTCGGGTTTATTCATTTTTTTACCTTTTTCATCTAAACCACATAAATAAATAATGTAATTAAAAAAATAGAGAAGTAATAAGAAATTTTAGAAAAGAATAAAAAATAATATTAAAAAATAATTTTAAAAAAAATAATAATATAATTTATATATTTTTATTTTTAATTGGGAATTAATCTATCAATTTATTTTTAATCATGAATTAATCTATTAATTGATGTCCATTATTAATCATATTATATTTATTAATTTATATAAAATTAAAAATAATATATATAATTTGTATATAATTGTTTATAAAATTTATTATTAAAAAAATAATACTAAAAATAAAAAAAGTAATAATTAAAATAATTAAAATAATTAAAAAAATTAAAAAAATTAAAAAATATATTTTTATTCAATCCCATTACCAGTAATATTGAAATTTGTAGCAATTCCTTCAGCAATTGTCCTATGTCTTTTAATTGTAGCTATTCTTTGACCTATTTCATTAGTTTTAGCAAGTTCTACAATTGTTTTGCTCCCATATTGTAATGTGAATCCTCCAACAGGAGAAATATTGTTATTATTTCCTTCGGAATCAAAAGAAGAATAAATTTGATTTGTAATTAAAATAGCAATAGGATATTCACGAGATAATCTTGTAAGTAAAGCTATTTGCTTACCCATATCCCTATTAGACTCTTTAATAGCTTTTTCATTAGATCTATAAAGTGCAACAATAGAATCAATAACAATCAAATCAACATCGTCATGGTTATCATTTAACCAATGTTCAATAGCTCTTAAATCCATCTGTTGGGATTTAAAGGATTTTGGTTCAAAAACAATCAAATTTTCAGCAACTACATCAAAATTATCTTTAGCTATTTGTTTAACTCGTTCAATAGATATTCCACCTTCAGTATCTATATAAAGAACCTTTCTACTGTTTTTTGAAACTTCAACAGCTAATGTTAAAGCAATATTAGTTTTGCCAGATGCAGGAGGACCATAAATTTGAGTAATAGTCCCTTTTTCTATTCCTCCACCTAAAATACTATCGATCGTAGAATTAGTTGCTATTTTGTCTAAAGATTTAATATTATTCAATGTTTTCATTATTAAACTCCAAATAGATTAATTATAATATATAAAAAATAAACATAAACATAAATATAAAAGTATTACTTTTATTATATCTTTAATTATAATTACATATAAAAGTTTTCATTAAAAAAAATTCAATTACAATAATATTAACTAATATTAAAAAATATTAAAAAATATTAAATAATATTAAAAATTAAAATCTCCAACACCATTTCTTAAAACTTTTGGATAATTTGAAGTTAAATCAACAACTGTAGAAGGAATATTTGATTTTAATCTACCTATATCAATAGCTAAATCAATATTAGTATTTAATTGATTAATAATTTCATTTACAGTAGAATAAGTTGAAGCATTAGAAATATTCGCACTTGTTGATGTAATAGGCATTATTTTAGCTATTTCCATCGCTATTTGAGAATTAGGAATTCGTATTCCAATTTTATTAGAATTTACAGTTAATAATTTCGATATTGAATTTTTTCCATCAAATTTTTTCCCTTTAATACTCAAATTATTATTTTTATCATTAATACTTTTTTTGGTAATAATATTTTTGCTATTAATCTCTTCATTATCATTGTTTTCGTTATTAACTCCAATATTATTTTCAGTAGCGAGATCTTTTAACTCTAAAATGAAAGTAAATGGTCCTGGAAGATGTTTTTCAAGAATAGATTTAATTCTGCTATTAACATAGCAATATTTAGAAATATCTTCAATATTTGGAAATATTACTGAAATCGCCTTATTAAAACTTCTATTTTTAGAAACATAAAGATTTTTAATAGCTGTTTCATTAGTTATATCTACTCCAAGACCATAAATAGTATCCGTAGGATAAATAATAATATTTCCAGATTCTAAAGATCTTTTAATCTTATTTTTATCAGATATTCTTAATTTATCATTATCTATGTTTAAAATATCCATAATATCAATTATAATTAAAAAAATTATATTAAAATTTATATTAAAATTTATATTAAAAATGAAATCATAATAAAATCGTAATAGCTAACTATAAATAATTATTAAAATATATTAATAAATTTATTGTTTAAAATTAAAAAATTTTTCGATACTGATTTATATTAATTAAAAATTTACTAATTAACTTAACTTTTAACTATTATAATATACTTTTAACTATTATAATATACTTTTAACCATTATAATATAATTATAAATTAATTTCCAATAATATTAAAAAAAAGCAATAATGTTAATAGCTATTGAAAACAAATTTAAGGATAAAATGTTAAATAAACTAAGACCACAATTAAAAAGAATTTTAGAACCAATAGCTAAGAAAATTAATATAAATCCAAATATAATTACAGGAATATCATTATTAATAGCTATTTTATCTGCAATAATGTTTTTAAATCATCAATTAATTGTAGGAGCAATATTAATTTTATTAACAGGGTGTTTAGATGTTTTAGATGGTGCAGTTGCAAGATACCACAATAAAGCTACGGATCTTGGAGGATTTTTAGATTCAACAGTTGATCGATTTTCAGATGGAATAATTGTCATAGGAATAATAGCTGGAGGTTACATAGATTGGTTTTTAGGAATATTGCTTATTCATTCATCTTTAACGATTAGTTATATTCGTGCCAAAGCAGAATCTCAATCAATCAAATGTGAAATAGGAATAGCTGAAAGAGCATTTAGATTAATAGTAATCATAATTGCAGCTATTATTGGAGGTTTATTAAGTCCAATATATATGCAATGGATATTAATTTTGCTTGTAATGCTCTCTTACTTTACAGTTGCTCAAAGAATTATTTATGTTTGGAAAAATTTAAAAAACAAAAAAAAATACATTTTTAAAAACAAAATATAATTAAATAATTAATCAAATGAAAAATATAACTATATTAACCAGATAAAAGAATAAAAAAAAATAAAAGAATAAAAAAATAAAGGAATAAAATAATAAATCGAAGGAGTTAAAATGGAAGAAATAAAAGAAAAAAAAAGAATAGAAGTAGATATTGATAATTTAAAAGAAAGTATTGAAGAATTGAATAATATTAAGTTAAATGAAAAAGAAAATGAAATTCTTGAAAAAATTAAAACTTATCTTGAAGATTGCGAATATTATCTTAAAAAAAATGATTTATTTACTTCATTTGGTTGTATAACTTATGCTCATGGATTAATTGATGCAATAAAAATAAATAGATCTTTAATTTAAAAATACATACAATATAAAAATATAAAAAAATAATATCATTTTTAATAATATTAATTTTAATAATATTAATTTTAATAATATTAATTTTAATAATATCAATTTTAATAATATCAATTTTAATAATATTAATTTTAATAATATCAATTTTAATAATATCAATTTTAATAATATCAATTTTAATAATATCAATTTTAATAATATCAATTTTAACAAAAATTTGAGGATAATATGGAGAATAAAGAAAGAATAAATATTGATATAGAAAAATTAGATAAAAATCTTAAAGCATTAGAAGAAATAAAAAAAACAGAAAATATCCAATTTAATGATAAAATAGATGAAATTATTGAAAGTGCTATAAATTATAGGGATGATTCTAAATATTATCTTAAAAAAAAAGAAGAATTCATTGCTTTAGATGCAATAGCTTATGCTCATGGATTAATTGATGCTTTAAGAATGATTTATGGGATTTATGAATAAAAATAGTAATATTGACAATAAATTGACAATAATCCAATAAAAACTTAATAAAAACTTAATAATGACTTAATAATGACTTAATAATAAATTATAAAATATATAAAAATGGAATAATGAGGATACAATGAATAAAATAGAACTACTTGCTCCAGCAGGAAATTATGAAACATTTAAAATAGCTGTTAACTCTGGTGCAGATGCTGTTTACTTGTCTGGCAAACGTTTTGGTGCAAGAGCATATGCAGAAAATTTTAATATTGAAAAAATAGAAAAAGCTGTGGAATACGCACATCTAAATAATGTTAAAGTGTTTATTACAATAAATACATTAATTACAGAAAATGAGATCATTGATTTAGTTAAATATCTATTTAAACTTTATAAAATTGGTGTAGATGCTGTAATTATCCAAGATTTTGGAGTTTTAGAAATAATTAAGAGAATTTTTCCAAAAATGACAATTCATGCATCTACTCAAATGACATTAAACAATTCAAAAGCAATGATTTGGGCTAATAAGCAGGGAATTTCACGGGTAATTTTTCCTCGAGAGTTAAATATAGAATATATTAAAGAAATAAATGAAAAAACAAATAATGAATTAGGAAAAAATAATGAATTGAGAAAAAATAATGAATTAGGAAAAAATAATAAGATAAATGAAAAAAATCATCATTTAGAAACAGAAGTATTTGTCCATGGTGCTTTATGTTATTCAATATCTGGAAATTGTTATATTTCATCATACAACAATGGTAGAAGTGGCAATAGAGGAACATGCACTCAACCATGTAGAAGAGAGTATATTCTAAAGAATAATGGTCGGAAAATTGATGAAGGTTATTTATTATCAACTCATGACTTAAATACCTCACAATATCTTGATAAAATTATTGATGCTGGTGTTGATTCTCTAAAAATAGAAGGTCGCTTGAAATCTGGAGATTATGTAGCAACAACGGTTAATAGCTATCGCAATATTATTGATAATGAAGAAAAAAAGTTTAATAATGATTTAAATTTAGTTTTCAATAGAAAATTTACAAAGGGATATATTTTAAACGAATCTCCCGGAGATGTAATGGGTAGGGAAAGTTCAGGACATACTGGATTTTATATTGGTGATATTGTAGACATAACCGATGAAAAAGAGATTATTAACAATAATAACACTAATACAAATATTAAAAAAGAAAATAATATTAAAAAAGAAAATAAGAATAATGAAAATGTTTTTAATGAAAAAAAGACAATTATAGAGCGAACCATCAAAATAGCTAAAAAAAATAAGGTAGATATTAATGTTGGGGATGGAATAGCTTTTAAAATGGGAGATAAAATTAAAGGAATTTATCTTGATAAAATTATTAAGCAAAATGATGATTATATCATATTTAAAACAACAAGAAATGTTCGAATTAAAGATAAAGTTTATATTAGCTATTCTCATTTAATTCATAAAAATCTTAAACAAATAAAAAATGACAATATCTCTTCAAAAATAGCTATTAACCTTAATATATCTTTAGATAAAAGTTTACATCCAAATATAACCGTTAAATTCAATATTGATGATGAGGATTATGATTTCTATTATCGATATGAAGAAAAATTTGAAAAAGCAGTGAATAAACCTACCAATATTGAAAATATTAAAAAACAACTTTCTAAAACTGGAAATACTCCATTTTATATGGAAAACATTGAGATAAATAATTTTAAAGAAGATTTATTTATTTCAATTGGAAATTTAAATAAAATCAGAAGAGATATTATTGAAAAAACCACAGAAATATTATTAAATCATTATAAAACAGATAAAGAAGAGTTAAATAAATCTAAAACTAAAATGAATAAGTTTATAAAATCATATAAATCTAAAATATCATATTTAGATGAAAATAAAGATTTAGGACTATCTATATTTGCAAACAACATAAATCAGATAAAAATAGCTTCAAATTATAATATTAAAAGAATTTATTTTGATGCCTCTTATTCTTATCCAAATAAAGAGGAATATTTCAAGAATATTGAAGAATTATTAACTAATGCTTCATTAAAGCTATTAGAATCAACAAAAGCTTTATCATCAAAAGAATTAGAAATAGACCTATTAAAAATAGCTAAACAAGAAACTAATGATTTAAGTCCTGAACTTGTTTGGGTTTTGCCAAGTTTTATATATGACGGTGAAATTGATAAATGTCAAGCTATTTTTAATAATTTAAAACGAAATGGAATTCCAATAGCTATTATGAGCGATATTCCTGGGCTTGAAGATAATTTTAACACCAATATTTATGGAAATCATAATTTAAATATATTTAATAGTTTATCTTGTGAAAATTTATTAAAAAATGAATTTAAAACTTTAATATTGTCTAATGAATTATCATATAGAGAATTAAAAGATTTAAGCTCAAAATTTTATGAAAATAAAGAAGATTATGCAGATAAAAAACTTGAATTAATTGTTCATGGTAATTTAGAACTTATAGTAACTAATGATGACTTTTCTAAACTAAAAGACGATAAAAAATTAAATTTAAATGCAAACAACTATGCAATATTAGAAGATAAAAAAAGAAAGAAATTTAAATATAAAGTCGTTAAAGATTTTAATAACAGAAGCCATATCCTAAATAAAGATTGTTTATGTCTTGTTGATGAAATTGGAAAATTAAAACATTTAGGATTAGATTCCATTATCTTAGATTGTAGATTTTCAAATGATAATTATACTTCAAATATTATTTCTATTTATCAAGATGGAATAAAAAACACTAAACGAGGAAAATTAAGAGAATTAAAATCTAAAATTCAAGATATAAGCCAATCATATTTAACAAAAGGAAATTTTAAAGATGGAAGGATTAATGAATAAAATAAATAAGTAATTAATGAAATAAATGAGCAATAACTGAAATAAATGAGTAATAACGAAATAAAGAATTAATGAGTAAAAATAGAAGTAGATATTATAATAAAATAGTAAACAAAAGTTATCTTGGATATTCATTATAATATCCATAAATCTTAGATCCATAGGGTGTCCAATTAACTATACTTCCTAATGAATTATCAGAATTAGATAAATCCGCAGGTATCCATACTTTATTTATTAAAACTTGAACCCAAACATGAGGAATATAAGATTTAGAAATAACAAATTTAGAGTTTGTATAAACAAACCTTGCAGGAATTTTAACAGCCCGTAATAATGAAATATATGCTCTTGAAAGATCAACACAGTTTCCTTTTCCAGATTTTATTGTTTTCAATCCACCATATCGAGTTCCATAATAAAATTCATAATCTGTTTTATCTTTTAGCCAATCAAATAGCTTTTTTGCCTTTTCTCGAGTGGTCTTACAATATTTAATTACAGTTTTAGCAATCTTGATAATTTCAGGATTATTTGAAGGAGTTCTAGAACTATGACCTAAATATTTAGAAGTTTTTCCACCAGTGAATTTACTTTGAAGTAAAACACTTTGACCATTATGATTTATCATATCATTTTTAGGAAGATAGACATTAATACTATTTGGTAATTTCTTATTTTTTGATTTTGTGATTATATACAAACATCCAAAAATCGCAGAATAGTAATTATACGATTTAGGAGAATTATACTTCTTTATATTGTTTATATTTTCAATTACAAAGTTATAATACTTTGAAGAAGAAATTTTACCCTTTAATGTAGATACATATATTGATTTTGGAGATTTAATCCCATATTTTATTTTTATATTTGAATTATCATGTTTATATTTCTTAACAATATAAGTGGATAAAACAAAATAAAACTCATTTCTATTTAACGAAAAGTTTTTAGATACTTTAAAATTATTTGGAATATTTCTATAGTAATTAATACTACTATAATACTTTTTTGCTACATTATAAACTTCTTTTTGAGAAATCGTTTTATGTTTAATATCATTAATTGAATTCAATGAAGAATTAGCATTATTATTATTTTTATTTTTATTATCACTATTTTTATTATTATTTTTATTAATCTCATTACTATTATTATTAATATTGCTATTAATACCATTACTATTATTATTAATACTATTAATGCTATTAATATTATTATTAATATTATTATTCATATTATTATTCATATTATTAATATTGTCAATATTAATGCTATTAGCATTATCATTAAGAGCATTTACATTATTATCTACAGCAACAACAGTTGTTAAAGTTGAAAAGAAAATAAAAATTAAAATCTCGCATGATAAAACAATTGAAAAAAGAGTTGATTTTCTAAAATTGAACTGTTTATTAAATAAATCTAAAATTAACATAAATAACATCAAATAAATTGAGTAATAAATAAAAATCTTTAATATTTTTAAAAGTGATAATGTAATTAAAAGCAATAATGTAATTAAAACTAATAATGTAATTAAAACTAATAATGTAATTAAAAATAAGAATATAAAATAAAAAATAATTATAATTATAAAAAAAAATTATAAACATAAAATTACATGAATTGTTTTTTCCAAAAAATACCAAATAATATTGCCCAAATAAATACAACAACAATTCCTATAATTGAATTAGTTCCTAAAATTAAACCAAAAACTAATACTCCAAAAATAAAAACAATAATACTAACAATTTTTTCTAAATTATACTCCATTAAAACACCAAAAAGAAAAAGACACAGTTAAAATAAATAGAAAATAAAAATAATAGAAAATAAAAATAAACGGAAAGTAATGAAAAAGAAAATATGAAAATTAGAAATAAAAATACTAAAAAATTAAGTAAAACTAAAACAAGAAAGATAATAAATGAAATAAAAAGGAATAAACTTATTCCATTTTCTTAAATCTATCTTCTAATTTTGTTAAAACACCTGGAAGAGAAGTATATTCCATTTCTTCACTTGGTAATCTATGAGGTTCAAATGGACCATGTCTTCTCATATAAGTGGCTATTTGAGCTGCTTGTTGACGTGTAGGGTCGAATGCAGGATCATCAAATAAATCAACAGGTCCAACAAGTTCACTTTTATTTATTTGGAAACCTAAACCAATAATCCTTGGAGGACCATCAAATCTAATAGGATTAGCTTCTTCTTGGCTTGTTGGCATTAAAGGACCATTATGTGAACCTCTCATCCATCCACCAACTAAATGTGGGAATGCAAATGGTTCAATTACTTCACCAGCTGCTGGGAATCCAGATTGTGCCCTAATAATAGCTGCAGGATCGTCTTTACCAACATATTGACCTGCCATTAAGTTTAATCTTTCAGTTGAAACAGAAGCAGCTATTTCTCCATTCTTTTTAAAGATTCTTTTAATAACATATCTTCCAGTTGAACCTAATAGAGCAAGTAAATCATAAGACTCTTCAGGACAATCCATAATAACTTTTCTATGTTCCATTACGTCGAATACTTCAAATTTAAACCCATCATGTAAACTTGGATCAATTACAAGACCTGCTGTATTAAATGGATCTGCAAAGATTCTATATAATGGTAAATTAAATGCTCCTGGTTCTGTTTTATCACAACAGTAGACAATAACAGGGTCACTTGGTCGTTCTTTAAATTCCATTTCAGCTACTCCTGGACCCATTCCTTTAATGTTTCCAGAAAAAGTATCAGATAATAAATCTTGACCTGCTCCGTATAATTTTAATTCACGAGCTTTTTGTGTAGCTTTCATAAAAGCATCAAAAGCAGTTTTGTGGACTTCTTCATTTTCTTCGCCGTTTCTGTGTGTCATTATCATATCAATGTCGTCACCACAGCGAGTAATATAATAATCGTTTAATAATCCAGTTTCTAGAGCATCATTTAATACTTCATCACAAATATCTAATAGTTCTGGATGTGCCACACCATGTCCTGAAACACTACCCACATCTGCTTTTATTACACTAATTGTAGTTTTTGTCATTATTTCATCTCAATTAAACTTGCACTGTCAATTTTCACTTACTTCGAGTTAAATAAAAATACTTTAAGAGATACTTTAAGATTGCTTAAAATTTAATTTACTCAAAGCTATGAAATTAATATTGATTCAACTAAGTTGATTTTCACAGTGCCATTAAACTTTAATTCACTAAAAAAATCACTATTTTTATTAAAAAAGCTAATAAAATAGCAAAAATAGCTAATAAATTAGTAAAAATAGCAAAAATAGCTAATAAAAAAGCTATTTTTATAATTAATATTTAAGGATTTTCTAATGAATTAAAAAATAATTATAAAAGATTATAAAATGTTTTAAAATATTCGCACAAATATATCATAAATTCATATATAAAACATGAAAATCATATAAATATTTAAAATTTTAAAACTAATTTATATTATATTTAATTATATTTCTTTTAATATAAAATATTTCCTATGAAAATATTTAAATCAAAATTATTATTAATATTATTAATATTATATTATTAGTAATTATTCATTAAATTTATCTATTAACTTATATTATTAGCATTATTCATTAAATTATATCATTAAATTATATCATTAAATTATTAAAAATCTATAAAATTATAAAAACACTGAAAAATAGAAAAGTATTTTTATTAGAACTAATTAAATTATAATTTACATATAAAATAATATTATAAAATAAAATAGAAAACTTTAAGAATATATTATTTAATATATTATACTAATTAATAGCATAGCATTAATTCTAAATTCTTATGTTATCAATTATATATTAAATAAAGAAATAAAGAAATAATTGAATTATTGAATTAATAAAATAATAGCTATTAATAAAAAGTGAAAATATTACAGGAGATGAAATTATGGAATTAACTCATGTAGATGGAACTAATAAAGGAGATGTTCTTCTTTTTGCATTAAGCACCTGCCAATGGTGTAAAAAAACCAGAGCATTGCTTGAAGAATTAGATGTAGAATATGATTATGTGTATGTTGACTTAACAATGGGAGATGAAAGAAAAGAAGTTATTAATGAATTAGAAAAATGGAATCCAAGCTTGTCTTTCCCTACAATTGTTATTAACAAAGAAAAAACCATAATTGGATTTAAAGAAGAAGAAATTAAAGAAGTTTTTTCATAATTTTTCATAAACTTTTAATTAAAAAATTTATATTTTAATTTCTTTAATTATTTTTAATTATTTTTAATTATTTTTAATTATTTTTAATTATTTTTTTTTATTTTTATTTATTTGTAATTATTTTTATTTATTTT